>NZ_JBEPBI010000023.1:0-62904 GCF_040299045.1 Streptomyces sp. NPDC001027 | reverse complement strand
GGGCTCTCTGGGGGGGCCGGGCCTCCCCCCCCGTTGGGGGGGGGGGCCGCCGGGCCCCCGCCGCGCGCGCGGCGGGCGCCCCCCCCCCCGGGGGGGGGCCCCCCCCCCCCCCGCCCTCGGCCGGGCGCGGCTCAGTCCGCCCGCCTCCTGGGCATGAACGTGAACACCGCGCCGCCCAGCAGGATCGCCGTGCCCGCCACCAGGCCCAGCGCCTTCAGGGCGCCGTGGTCGCCGGAGCCCGTCTCCGCGAGACCGCCGCTCGTCGACGTCGACCCGCCCGAGGACGAGGACGACGAGCCGCTGCCGCCGGACGCGCCGCTCGCCTGTTCCGCGGTGTTCAGCGTGAGGGAGACGGCCGTGCTGTCCGGGGTGCAGGTGGTGGTCGTGCCCATGGCCTCGATGACGAGGACGCCCGGGGAGAGCGTGGACTCACCCGTCGCGCCGGGTTTGTAGACGCCCGTGAGGTCCGGGATGCGAATCGGGCTGTTCTGCGGGATCGGAGCGGAGTTGAGCGGGCCCTGCACCGTCACCGAACCCCTGTCGGCGCCGCCCAGCACGATCCTCATCGTCGGCTTCACCTTGCCGGCCGGGATGGCGATCGGGCTGTCCATGACCGACTTCTTGAACTGCACGGTGAGGTCATAACTCCCGTCGTTCTTCCTGGCGTTGATCTGGATCGGCGAGGTCGCCTTCTTCACGCCGATCGGCGACTGGCAGGTGTAGGGGATGTCGACGACCTTGCCGGTGAAGGAGCTCTGTCCGCCGCCGGTGGCCGACGGGGACACGCTCGGCGAGGACGACGCCGACGGCGAGCCGGAGCCGCTGGGCGAGCCGGACGGCGATCCGCTCGGCGAGGAGCTCCCGCTCGGCGAGCCCGAACTCCCGTTGCCCGCCGTCACGGTGATGGTCGCCGCCGGCTGGACCGCCTCCGTCGGCGCGCACCTGGTGTCGGTCGACAGCGCGTTGACGACGTAGGCGTCCGGCGTCAGCGTCACCTTTCCGGCCGCCGTCAGCTTCAGCGTGCCCTTCATGTCGGACAGCGTCATCGCGCCGCCCTTGGGGATCGCCGGGTTCTGCCGGGTCCCCTGCATGGCGACGGCCGCGCTCTGCGCGCCGGCCGCCTTGAGCGTGCCGGACGGCTGGACCGAGTTCGCGGGCAGGTCGATGATGTCGGGGTTCTTCGACGCGGCCTGGGTGAACTTCCAGACGACGTCGACGGTGTCGCCGACCTTCGCGGTGGCCGGCGCGGTGATCTCGACCTTGGTGGTGCCGTCGACGTCGGGCAGGCCGATGCCGGAGGGCGGCACGCACTTGGTGGCGTAGGCGACCTCAGCGGCCTGTGCGGGCGCGGCGGTCACGCCCAGCAGGACGGCCGCCCCGGTGAGCATGACGGCGGCGCCCGCGACGGCCGCTCGCTTCCGGGCGGGCGCCCGCTCGGCGGGTATGGCTCTCTCACTCACGTGGATCCCTTCCTGTGGGGAGTCGTGGGCTCGGTGAACGTCGTCGGGGGCGGCGGTCGGTCGTCGTGCGCCGCGACGGGACTCATGGGAGTCGTCGGTCGGTCGTCGGTCGGTGCGGGGGGCCGTACCGGAACGCCCGGAGCCGCGTCCGCGGTGAACCACGGCAGGGTCGGATGCGCGCGGACGGCGGGATCCGGGGCCGGAGGCTCGGCCGGGCGCAGGCGTCCCGGACGGCGGGTGCGGGTCGGCCGCCGGGTCGCCGGGCGGGGGCGCACCCGGTCCACCACGGCCATCCCGATACGGAAGAGCGCCGCCGGCGCCACCAGGCAGAGCAGGATCCAGAAGAGGGTCACGCCCCAGGGGCGGCCCACGCCCCACGGTTGCTCGGCGAGCACCTTCCCGCCGTACTCGAGGGAGACGGTGTAGTCGCCGTGGGCGCCGGCGTCGAGCTCCACGGGCAGCTCGACGCGTGCCTTCCCGCCGGGGCGGATCGTGCCGTGCCACTGCCTCTCGTCCCACTGCGGGGCGAACACCCCGTGCGCGGTGCCGACGCGGAAGACGGGGTTCTCGACGGAACCGGCGCCCACGTTGCCGACGGTGAAGACGAGCGTGCGGGAGGGCGGTGCGCCGAACCAGGTGAGCAGACCGCCGGAACCCTCGAGCCGGGTGTCGGTGAGCACCGACAGCCGTCCGCCGGCCGTCGCCGCGGGCAGCGGCCGGACGGGGTGCCCGGCCACCTGGAACACCGCGTCGGCCTGCGCCTTCGCTCCGGTCGCGGTGGCCGCGTGCACCACGCACGGACAGGGCGCCGGGGGTTCGGCCACCGGCAGCGGCAGGCTGAAGCGGCCGCCGGCGTCGGCGGTGACGGCACGGCCGTCGGCGTTGGCGCAGGAGTTGGTCCCGCCGACCACGCCCCGGGCCGACGTCGCCTGCCCGCAGATCAGCAGCATCACCAGCGCGCTCGGCCGCCAGCCGCTGCCGTTGACCGTGACCGAACCGCCGGCGCCCGCCTGGGCGGTGGAGAGCGTGACGGCCGGCTTGTCGGCGGCGGCCGCCGCCGGACCCGCCACGGCCGGCAGCAGCGTCAGAAGCAGGATCAGGGCCGGGAACAGCAACAGGGCCGGGAACCGCAGCAGGAACGGGAACCGCAGCAGGGAAGTGAGCACGGCCGGCGTCGCCGCCGTCACCGTGCTCCGCGGCTTGCCTCTCACGCCGGCGCTCCTCTCGACTCGGCTTGCGCGACGGCCGGGCGGCGCGCGCGTCGTCGTACCGCCACGACGGCCGCCGGCGCCGACAGCGCGACGGCCGCCGCGCCCGCCGTCGCGGCCCACGGCACGAAGCGGGCCGTCGCCCGCCCGGTGGCCTCGGCCGCGCCCGCGGCGGTGACCGTCAGGCGCACGGTGACCGCGTCCAGGGCGGGGCGGTCCGGCCAGGGCTCGTCGAGGGCGAGACGGCGGCCCGGCGCGAGCCGGACCGGCAGGGTGCGCGGGGCCCGATCGAGGACGGTCCCGAGGACGCCGTCCGCGTGCACGGCGAGCTGCGGGACGAGGACCGTGGTGCCGCGGTTGACCAGCTCGTACGTGATGCGGTCGCCGTGCACGGCCACCCGCTCCACGGTCAGCGCGGCCAGTCGGGGGCCGCCGACGCGGACCAGCAGCGACACGGCGTTCTCCCGTCCGGCCGCGTCCCGCACGACGATCCCGCCGGCGACGTCACCGGGCCGGGCGTTCGCCGGGAGCGCCACCGTGAAGGGGACCTCGGCGCGGGTGCGGGCGGGCACGGCGAGGACGCCCGGCCCGGCGAAGGCCACGCGCAGACCCGTGCCGACGGCCCGCAGCCGTACGGTCAGCGGCTCTGCGCCCCGGTTGGTGACGGCCACCGTGTCCTGGAGCACCGCGCCGGGCACGCCCTCGCAGTAGAAGGACGGCCGGCCGTCTCCCGAGGGCGCCGCCGCCCAGCCCCCGCCGGCGCGAGCGGGCGCCGCGGCGAGCAGCAGGGGCAGGGACAGCAGCAGGACCAGCGGCAGCGTCAGCAGCGGGGCGCGGGCTGCGGGGTACGGCATCGGCGGCTCCAGCACTCGGGCGCGGGGTGCGGTGCAGGGCGGGCGGTCAGCGGTGGGCGCGCGCCGGCTGGTTGCGCCGGGTCAGCCACAGGGCGCCCGCCGCGCCTACGAGAAGCACGGTGCCGCCGAGGGTGCCCAGGGCGATCACGGAGTCCTCGGGGCCGGTCTGCGGGAGGTCTCCGCCGGAGCCGCCGGAGCCGGTCGTCCCGCCGGAGCCGGTGCTGCCGCCGGACCCGCCGCCCGCCGCCGTCACGTCGAGGGTGAGCGAGGGGCCCGGGCTGTTGGCGGGCGTGCACGTGGTGGTCGTGCCGAGCGCCTTGATGGTGAGCACGCCGGCCGTGAAGGTGACCTTGCCGGACTTCTTCGGCGTGTACGTGCCGCTGAGGTCGTTGATCTTGATGGGGGTGTTCTCGGGGATCGCGGCCTGGTTGGCGGGCCCGGTGACGTTCAGGGCGCCGCTGTCGGCGCCGCCCAGCTTGACCGTGGCACTCGGCTTCATGGAGCCGGCGCCGAGTTCGACCGGGCTGGAGGACACGCCCTTCTGCCAGGACATGGTGATCCGGTAGCCGTCGTCGCTCTTGACGGCCTTGATGTCGATGGGCGAGACGGCGCTCTTGTCGCCGATCGGTGTCTTGCAGCCGTAGTTGACGTTCACGACCTCGGCCACGGCCGCGGGGGCGGCCGTCCAGACCACCGCCGCGCCGGCCAGGGCCGCGGCAGTCGCGAGCGCGGCGGTTCGCTTCCGGTTCGACACGGTCCCGTCCCCTCACTCCCACCGCCCCGCCCTTACTGACGAGGCATCAGATTGAGCCGTCAAGGTACGCCCGAGGCGATGAGGAAGGAAGAGAAGGCACACGCCGGAGTTGAGCCGCCCCCACGGCCCCACGCGCCGCCCCCCGACCGCGGGTTCAGCGGCCCCGAAGAAGCGCGGGAGTCCCCCGACGCCGAAGGACCTCGGGCACGACGACGGTTCCGTCGGGACGGTGGTGCTGCTCGAGGAGGGCCGGCAGCAGACGGCCGGCGGCAAGTCCCGACGCGTTGAGCGTGTGCACGCACCGCGGCTTCCCGCCGCCGGCCCGACGGTGACGGATCAGTCCGTCAGCGCGTTGCCGACGAGGCTGGAGCGTGACGCCGCCGGCATGCCGACGGGTCCGGGGACGCGCCCGGACTGCCGGGGCGGTCGCCGGAGACGGGCCCGGGTCAGGCCGGGGCGCCCAGTTCCGCCCAGACCGTCTTGCCGGCGAGGCCGGGAGCGCGGACGACGCCCCAGTCCAGACAGAGGCGCTGCACGATGAACATGCCGTGTCCGCCAGGGCGGCCCGCGCGGTGCGGGGTGCGGGGCGCCGGCTGGCCGGCGCCCCGGTCGGAGACCTCGACGCGGATCACCTTCTTGTCGCAGCCGAGCACCAGTCCGTCCGGCCCGTCGGCGTGCAGACACGCGTTGGTGACCAGTTCGGAGACGACGAGCAGCACATCCTCGGCGGCGGCCCGCTGGTCGGCGGTGGCGGCGGGCAGCCAGCCCCAGGCGTACAGCGCCTGCCGGGCGAAGTCGCGGGCGAGCGGGACGACGCCGCTGGCGTCCTCGAAGCTCAGTCTGCGTACCTGAGGGCCGCCGGACGGCGCGGCGGCCACGGCTGCCGTGCCCTCACCGGACGCTCCGCGCGCTCCGGCCTCCTGAGGGCCCCCTTCGGAGGCCCCGGAAGCGCCGCTGGGCTCCGGGCCGCGGTCGCCCGGCGAGTAAGGCCGGGTGGTGCTCATCAGCGCTTCACCTCACCGATTCCCCGATTCAACCGGTTCGCAGTTCAACAGTCGATCACTACATTCTGTACGTGGCCGAACGGTGCAAGTGTCGGCGTCACCGCCGACGAGTTCGGGTCCAGGATGTCTCCTGCCCTGGGGAACCGGCGGAACACCCCCCGCTCTCGCCCCGTTTCCACCCGTTTTCGGACGGGCGGCGAAACTCAGCCGTCCGCGCCGCGCCCGTCGCGCTCGCCGTCGTCGTCCGCGAGGGCCGCCTCCACCGTGTCGTGCACGGTGAACACCGCGTCGGCGCCGGTGATCTCGAAGACCCGGGCCACGACGGGCTGCATGCCGGCCAGATGGACGCCGCCACCGGCCGCCTCCGCCTTCAGGCGGGCGCCGAGGAGCACGTTGAGCCCGGTGGAGTCGCAGAACTCCAGTCCTGCACAGTCCACGACCAGCCGGCTGAGGCCCTCGGAGAGGCAGTCGTCGAGTGGCTCACGCAACAGATCGGCCGTGTGGTGATCCAACTCACCTGCCGGGGTCACCACGGCGCTCGAGCCTTCCCGCCGCACCTCTACCAGAAGCCGGCCAGACTGTGCGCTGCCGACCGTCCCGCGGTCCATGCCGTCTCTCTCCCGGGGTCGTGAACTGGTTGCTGACGCTCTCGCACCCTACGCCCTCGACCCGTCACCCAACACCCGAACAATCGCACACAAACGGACATAACCCTACAAAATGCACTTGCGATCGGTCAAGCAAAGCGGGTAGGGCTAGGGGAAACACGTAACCGACACGGCCGGCTTTGGAGGCGCCGCACACCGAAGTGCGCTCACTGGCATCGGCGGCCATACGCCGAGAACGATGGAGGACTCATGTCACCCCGGCTCGACGCACCGCATACCCGCGGAGCGACGTCGACACCCCCTCCGGAACTGAAAAGTCTGGAACCCATCGCACAGCACGCGGTGCAGGACGTCGACCCCACCGACCTCCTCGCCGGACTCCCGGACATCCCCCCGTACGACGAGATCGCACCCCTCGACGCGCGGGCCCTGTCCAAGACCCTGTTCGCGCGGCTCGAAGCCCTCGAAGAGGGCACGCACGCGTACTCGTACGTCCGCAACACACTCGTCGAACTGAACCTCGCGCTGGTCAAGTTCGCCGCCTCCCGGTTCCGCTCCCGCAGCGAGCCGATGGAGGACATCATCCAGGTCGGCACCATCGGCCTGATCAAGGCGATCGACCGTTTCGAGCTGTCGCGCGGCGTCGAGTTCCCGACCTTCGCCATGCCAACCATCATCGGCGAGATCAAACGGTTCTTCCGTGACACCTCGTGGTCCGTGCGCGTCCCGCGACGGCTCCAGGAGCTGCGGCTCGACCTCGCCAAGGCGGGCGACGAGCTGGCCCAGCAGTTCGACCGGGCGCCCACCGTCGCGGAGCTGGCCGAACGCCTCGGCCTCTCCCACGACGAAGTCGTCGAGGGCATGGCCGCGTCGAACGCGTACACCGCCTCGTCGCTGGACGCGCAGCCGGAGGAGGACGACTCGGAAGGCGCGCTCGCCGACCGCATCGGCTATGAGGACCACGGCCTCGAGGGCATCGAGTACGTGGAGTCCTTGAAGCCGATGATCGCCGAACTTCCCGCCCGCGACCGCCAGATCCTCTCCCTCCGCTTCGTCGCGGGTCTGACCCAGTCGGAGATCGGCGAGGAACTCGGCATCTCGCAGATGCACGTGTCGCGACTGCTGTCGCGCACGCTCGTGCGGCTGCGGAAGGGCCTGACGCTCGAGGAGTAGGCCCGCCGGCCGCGGGCCGAGGAGCACACCCCTTTCACCGGTGTCCGGCGGACACCGGTGCCGTCCGCGTGCGGGCGATCAACGAACGATCGCCCGCAGCGCGGACGTCGGCGTGCCCGCAGGTCGCGGCAGGAGCGCGGCAGGAGGTGGCCCTCCGCAGCCGAGGCGACCCTCCGCGCTCAGCGTCTGCAGTCGGCGGTCGGCAGTCGGTGGCCGCCGGTCCGCGGTCGACAGTCCGTGGCCGCCGCTCGTGGTCGGCGGTCCGTGGCCGCCGGTCCGCGGTCGACAGTCCGCGGTCGACAGTCCGTGGTCGACAGTCCGTGGCCGCCGGTCCGCGGTCGACAGTCCGTGGCCGCCGGTCCGCGGTCGACAGTCCGCGGTCGACAGTCCGTGGCCGCCGGTCCGCGGTCGACAGTCCGTGGCCGCCGGTCCGCGGTCGACCGTCCGTGGCCGCCGCTCGTGGTCGGCGGTCCGTGGTCGGCGGTCCATGGTCGACAGTCCGTGGTGCGTTGCAGTGCGCGGGAAATTCCCTGGCCGGATTCACGGCGATCGCTACGCTGGCCCAGCCCCTCCGACCAGCAGCGCCGCTGGGCCAGCCGCGTCACCTGCTCATGAGGAGCCCCGTGCCCGCCTCCCCTTCCTCTCCCGCGTCGCCCGCCTCGTCCGCCCCTTCCGCCGGCTCCCGGCTCGGCAGGCTCGGCCGGCTCTCCGACGTCCCCGTGCTGCTGGTCGCCGTCGTGTGGGGGTCCAGCTACCTCGCCGCCAAGGGCGTCACGACGGCGGACACCGTGCTCGCCGTGCTCGTGCTCCGGTTCGCCGTGGTGCTGCCGGTGCTGGCGGCCGTCGGGCGGCGGCGGCTGTGCGCGCTGAGCGGCGCACAGCTGCGGGGAGCCGGGCTGCTGGGGCTGATCCTCGCGGGGATCTTCCTGCTGGAGACGTACGGCGTCGTCCACACCTCCGCCACGAACGCCGGGCTGATCATCAGCCTGACCATGGTCTTCACGCCCGTCGCGGAGAGCCTGGCGCGCGGGGTACGGCTGCCGGGACGGTTCCTGGCGGCCGCGGGCCTGTCGGTGGCGGGCGTGGCCCTGCTGACGCAGGGGGCCGGGTTCACCGCTCCGTCCGGCGGCGATCTGCTGATGCTCGGGGCGGCCGTGGCCCGTACCGTGCACGTGCTGGCCATGGCCCGCATGGAGTCGGTGCGCGGCGCGGACGCGTTGTCCCTCACGACCGTGCAACTGGGCGGCGCCGTCGTCGTGTTCGCCGTGCTGGCGGCCGTGCCGGGGACGGGGGCGTCGCCCTGGGCCGCCGCGGCGGACTTCGGCGCCGGGGACTGGGCAGGCCTGGTCTACCTCTCCGTCTTCTGCACCCTCTTCGCGTTCTTCGTGCAGATGTGGGCCGTCCGCCGTACGTCGCCGTCCCGGGTCAGCCTGCTGCTGGGGACCGAGCCGGTGTGGGCGGCGGCCGTGGGCATCGCGCTCGCCGGGGACCGGCCGGGATGGCTCGGCTTCGCGGGCGCGGTGCTGGTGCTCGTCGGCACGGCGTGGGGGCGGGCGGCGGCGGACCGGGGGCGGACGGCGGAGCGGGGGGTGGGCCGGGCGGCGGACCGGGGGCGGGCGGCCGCCGACGCCCCCGTCGGCCAGGACCCTCAGACGACCCGCACGCCTCGCCGCCACACCCCCGAGACCAACGGCACGCCCGGCCGGTAGGCCAGGTGGACGTGGCTCGGCGCGTCCAGGAGGGTCAGGTCGGCGTACGCGCCGGGGGCGATGCGGCCGACGTCGGTGCGGCGCAGCGCCGCGGCCCCGCCCGCCGTGGCGGACCACACCGCCTCGTCCGGCGTCATCCCCATGTCCCGCACGGCGAGGGCGATGCAGAAGGGCACGGACGAGGTGAAGGACGAGCCCGGGTTGCAGTCCGTGGACAGGGCGACGGTGACCCCGGCGTCCAGCAGGCGGCGGGCGCCCGGCCACTGCGCCCGGGTGGAGAACTCGGCGCCGGGCAGCAGCGTGGCGACCGTGTCGCCGTTCGCGAGCGCGTCGACGTCGGCGTCGGTGAGGTGGGTGCAGTGGTCGGCGCTGGCCGCGTCCAGCTCGACCGCCAGCTGCACGCCGGGGCCGTGGGAGAGCTGGTTGGCGTGGATGCGGGGGTGCAGGCCCTTCGCCTTGCCGGCGGTGAGGATCGCGCGGGCCTGGTCGCCGTCGAAGGCGCCCTTCTCGCAGAAGACGTCGATCCAGCGGGCGTACGGGGCGCAGGCGTCGAGCATCTCGCCGGTGACGAGGGAGACGTAGGCCGCCGGGTCGTCCGCGAAGTCCGGGGACACGATGTGGGCGCCGAGGTAGGTGACCTCGTCGGTGTGGGCGGCGGCGATGCGCAGGGCCCTCGCCTCGTCCTCGACCGTGAGGCCGTAGCCGGACTTGGTCTCGAAGGTGGTGGTGCCCTGGCGGAGGGCCTCGGCGAGGAAGCGCGTGAGGTTGGCCTCCAGTTCCGCGTCGGTGGCGGCCCGGGTGGCCGCGACCGTCGTGCGGATGCCGCCCGCGCTGTACGCCCGGCCCGACATCCGGGCGTTGAACTCCTCCGTGCGGTCGCCCGCGAAGACGAGGTGGGAGTGGGAGTCGACGAAGCCCGGCAGCATCGCCCGGCCGTCGGCCCTGACCCGGTTGTCAGTGGCGGGTGCTTTGCTTGATTCACCGGTCCACACGACGCGGTCGCCCTCGACGACGACGGCCGCGTCCCGGATCAGGCCCAGGGGAGAGCCTTCGCCTAGGGAGGGATCGTTGGTGACCAGCGTGGCGATGTCGGTGATGGCGGTGCTGGTGCCGGTCTGGCCGGTGCTGCTGCTCATCGTCGTGTCCTCGTGGCTGACGGGGGTGGGGGCTGAGTCGGAGGCGCGGGCGGGGTCGACGGCCGCCGGTGGCGGTGTCAGGCGTGCAGGGCCGCGACGGCCCGCGCGAGGGCCTGCGGCACGTCCGGTACGAGGGTGTGCGCCCCGTCGCGTACGACGTGCCGTCCGGCGACGACCGTGTGCCGTACGTCCGCCGCGGTCGCCGCGAAGACGGCCGTCTCGGCGCCGAGCCGGGGCAGCGGGCCCGCCGTCCTGACCGAGTCGAGGGCGATCGTCGTGAAGTCGGCGGGCGCGCCGGCCTCCAGGACGCCCGCGTCGGGAGCGCCGAGGGCGGCGTGGCCGTCGGCGGAGGCGGCGCGCAGCAGGGCGGCCGCCGTCCAGTGACCCCGGGTGCGGGTGCGCAGCCGTTCGTTCAGCTCCATCGCGCGCGCCTCCTCGAGCAGGTCGATCACCGCGTGGCTGTCGGAGCCGAGGGAGAGGGGTGAGCCGGCGGCCTGGAGGGCGACGGCCGGGCCGATGCCGTCGGCGAGGTCCCGCTCGGTCGTCGGGCACATGCAGGTGCCGGTGCCGGAGCCGCCGAGCAGGGCGATGTCCTCGTCGGTGAGGTGGGTGTTGTGGACTCCGGTGGTGCGCGGCCCGAGCACGCCGTGCTCGGCGAGGAGCCGGGTGGGCGTGCACCCGTGGGCGGCGTGGCAGGCGTCGTTCTCGGCGGTCTGCTCGGACAGGTGCACGTGCAGCGGCGCTCCGCGCTCGTCCGCCCAGCGCGCGACGGTCGTCAGCTGGTCGGCGGGCACGGCCCGCACCGAGTGGATCGCGGCCCCGATCCGTGCGTGATCCCGTTCCTTGAGAAGTGAACAGCGTTCGGCCCAGGCGTCCGCGTCGCCGTCGGAGAAGCGGAGCTGATGGGCGTTGGGGGGCTGTCCGAAGCCGGAGGACAGATAGGCGGTGTCGAGGAGGGTGATGCGCACACCGGCTTCGGCGGCGGCCTCGATCAGCGCCTCGCCCATGGCGTTGGGGTCGGCGTAGCGGCCGCCGCCGGGGGCGTGGTGCAGATAGTGGAACTCGCCGACGGCCGTGACGCCGGCCAGCGCCATCTCGGCGTACACGGCGCGGGCCAGCTGGTGGTAGGTGTCCGGGGTGAGCCGGTCGGCGACCGCGTACATGACCTCGCGCCAGGTCCAGAAGGTTCCGGAGCCGACCTGGACGGTGCCGCGCAGGGCGCGGTGGAAGGCATGGCTGTGGGTGTTGGCGAGGCCGGGCAGGGTGAGGCCGCGCAGGATCTCGGCGCCGGGCGGCGGGGCGTCGACGCCGGTGCGCACGGCGGTGATGCGGCCGGCCGTCACCGCTCCGGAGCCGCCGCCCGCCGACACCGTGAGGGCGACGCCCGGCTCGACGTTCGTGTCGAGCCAGGCGTGCTCCAGCCAGTACGTCCGTGTCCGCTGCGTGGGGGTCACCGGCAGGCCAGTCCTTCCAGTACGTCGGCGAGGGCGTGCACCCCGGCCACGCAGTCGTCCTCGGCGGCGAACTCGGCCGGGGAGTGCGAGACGCCCGTGGGGTTGCGCACGAACAGCATGGCGGTCGGGATGCGGTCGGAGAGGATCCCGGCGTCGTGTCCGGCGCCGGTGCCGAGGACGGGGACCGTGAGCCGAGCGTCGTCGCCCTTGCCGAGGATGCGGGCGAGCTCGTCGCGCAGCGCGTGGTCGAACTCGACGACGGGCGTGAACGACTCCCGGACGACGTCCAGGTCGATGCCGTGGGCCGCGGCGTGGTCGCGGGCAGCCCGCTCCACCCCGCCCACGACCGTGTCGAGGGTGGCCTGGTCGGCGGCGCGGGAGTCGAGCCAGCCGCGTACCAGGGAGGGGATGGCGTTGACGCCGTTCGGCTCGACGGAGATCTTGCCGAAGGTGGCCACGGCGCCCGCGAGCCGGGCCTCGCGGCGGGCGGCGAGGACCGTCTCCGCGTAGGGCAGCATCGGGTCGCGCCGGTCCTCGAGGCGGGTGGTGCCGGCGTGGTTGGCCTCGCCCCGGAAGTCGAACCGCCAGCGCCCGTGCGGCCAGATGGCGCTGGCGACGCCCACCCGGTCGCCGCTCAGGTCGAGCGCCCGGCCCTGCTCGACGTGCAGTTCGACGAAGGCGCCGATGCGGGAGAGCCGCTCCGGGTCCGGGCCGATGGCGTCCGGGTCGTGCCCGGCGGCCTCCATGGCCTGCGGGAGGGTGACGCCGTCGCCGTCGGTGAGCCGGTGGGCCTGCTCCACGGTGAGCCGGCCGGCGGTGAGTCGGGAGCCGACGCAGGCGAGCCCGAAGCGCGCGCCCTCCTCGTCGCCGAAGTTGACGAGGGCGAGCGGCTTGGCGAACTCGGCCCGGCGGGCGCGCAGTTCGTCGAGGGCGGCGAAGGAGGACACCACTCCGAGCGGACCGTCGAAGGCGCCGCCGTCGGGCACCGAGTCGAGGTGCGATCCGGTCACCACGGCGTCGCCGGCCGTCGGGTCGCCGAGCCAGGCCCACTGGTTGCCGTTGCGGTCGACCTCGTAGGTCAGGCCGCGCGCCTCGGCCTGTTCCCGGAACCAGGCCCGGCAGTCGGCGTCGGCGGCGGTCCAGGCGTAGCGGCGGTAGCCGCCGGAGGCGGAGCTGCGGCCGATCGGCAGCAGCTCCGCCCACATGCTGTGGAAGGTCACGCGCCGTCACCCTCGCGCATCGGCACCCGCACGCCCCGCTCGTCCGCGACCGACTCGGCGATGTCGTAGCCGGCGTCCACGTGCCGGATGACGCCCATGCCGGGGTCGTTGGTGAGGACGCGGCGGATCTTCTCGCCGGCCAACTTGCTGCCGTCGGCCACCGACACCTGCCCGGCGTGGATGGAGCGGCCCATGCCGACGCCGCCGCCGTGGTGCAGGGACACCCAGGAGGCGCCGGAGGCGACGTTGACCATGGCGTTCAGCAGCGGCCAGTCGGCGATCGCGTCGGAGCCGTCGAGCATGGCCTCGGTCTCGCGGTAGGGGGACGCGACCGAGCCGCAGTCGAGGTGGTCGCGGCCGATGGCCAGCGGGGCCGCCAGCTCGCCCGAGGCCACCATGTCGTTGAAGCGCTCGCCGGCCTTGTCGCGCTCGCCGTAGCCGAGCCAGCAGATCCGGGCGGGCAGGCCCTGGAAGTGGACGCGCTCACCGGCCAGCTTGATCCAGCGGGCCAGGGACTCGTTCTCGGGGAAGAGGTCGAGGATCGCCTTGTCGGTCTTGGCGATGTCGGAGGCCTCGCCGGACAGGGCGGCCCAGCGGAAGGGGCCCTTGCCCTCGCAGAACAGCGGGCGGATGTAGGCGGGGACGAAGCCGGGGAAGGCGAACGCCCGGTCGTAACCGGCGAGTTGGGCTTCGCCTCGGATGGAGTTGCCGTAGTCGAAGACCTCGGCGCCCGCGTCCAGGAAGCCGACCATGGCCTCGACGTGCCGCGCCATGGACTCACGGGCTCGGGTGGTGAAGCCGGCCGGGTCCTTCGCGGCGGCGTCGGCCATGTCCTCGAAGTCGATCCCGGTGGGCAGGTAGGCCAGCGGGTCGTGGGCCGAGGTCTGGTCGGTGACGATGTCGATGGGGGCGCCCATGGCGAGCAGCTGCGGCACGAGGTCGGCGGCGTTGCCGAGGACGCCGATGGAGAGCGGCCTGCGCTGGTCGCGGGCTTCGACGGCCAGCTGGAGCGCGTGGTCGAGGCTGTCGGCCCGCACGTCCAGGTAGCGGTGCTCGATACGGCGGTCGATGGCGCGCGGGTCGCAGTCGACGCAGATCGCGACGCCGTCGTTCATCGTCACGGCGAGCGGCTGGGCGCCGCCCATGCCGCCGAGGCCGGCGGTGAGGGTGATCGTGCCGGCGAGAGTGCCGCCGAACTTCTTCGCGGCGACGGCGGCGAAGGTCTCGTAGGTGCCCTGGAGGATGCCCTGGGTGCCGATGTAGATCCAGGAACCGGCGGTCATCTGGCCGTACATGGTCAGACCCAGCTGCTCGAGGCGGCGGAACTCCTCCCAGTTGGCCCAGTCGCCGACGAGGTTGGAGTTGGCGATGAGGACACGCGGGGCCCACTCGTGGGTCTGCATCACGCCGACCGGCCGGCCGGACTGGACGAGCATCGTCTCGTCCTGCTTGAGGGTGCGCAGGGTGCGGACCATCGCGTCGAAGGAGCGCCAGTCGCGGGCCGCCTTGCCCGTGCCGCCGTAGACGACGAGCTTGTCGGGGTGTTCGGCGACCTCGGGGTCGAGGTTGTTCTGCAGCATCCGCAGGGCGGCTTCCTGCTGCCATCCCAGGGCGCTCAGTTCCGTACCGCGCGGCGCTCGTACGGGGCGGGGTCCTGACATGGTCTGCCTCCTTGCGGACGGGTGATCCCGGCGGGCTTTTACTGCCGTTATTCACATCCTGGCCCGCTGAATAGAGCTAGTCAATACGGCCGCGCGGCAGGGCCGCCCGCCGGAGGCGGCCGGAGGGACCGTCGACGT
Source organism: Streptomyces sp. NPDC001027 (assembly GCF_040299045.1). Classification (NCBI taxonomy): domain Bacteria; kingdom Bacillati; phylum Actinomycetota; class Actinomycetes; order Kitasatosporales; family Streptomycetaceae; genus Streptomyces; species Streptomyces sp. NPDC001027. The sequence continues at coordinate 48,525 of NZ_JBEPBI010000023.1, read as the reverse complement.
GCGACGAAGGGGAGGCGGAAAACGGCAGGGGAAGGGGGCCGGACGGGCCCCGTCGGGGCGCTCGGCGCCGCCTTCACCACCCTGTGCGAGCCCGTGCGCCATGGCGCACACCCGTGGGAGCGGTGTTGAAGGGACGCATGAGGCGTCGCCACGGGCACGGAAAGTGGTCAGTCGACCCACCTTAGTCACCACGGCGCATGTTCCGCGGGAAAATGCCAGAAGACTCACTCCCGACGCACACGTTGCGTAGCTTCTTCATCACTCAGCCGAACGGCGGGCGGGAGGGGGAGTCACCGGTGCCCGGAATCGACGAGTGTCTACTGGAGGCCATGCGGCTGCCCGGCGCACGCGGCGCAGCGCTGGTCGACTGGACGAGCGGGCTGGCCCTGGGGGCGGTCGGGGAGTTCCCCGGCGGCGACCACGAGGCGGCGGCCGCCGAGGCCGCGGAGGTCGCCCGGCTGACGGCGGAGCAGCGGGCGTTCACACCGGACGGCCACGACGGCCCCTTCGGCCGCGAGGCGCTGGAAGGCGGCGAGGGCGCGAGCGGGGCCGCCCCGGCCACGCCCGCCGACCCGCCGGTCGAGGACCTGATCATCAGCAACCGGGACAGCTACCACGTGCTCCGCTTCGTGCCGACGTCCTTCGACAGCAGCGTGTTCCTGCACGTGTGGCTGGCCCGGTCGGACGGCAACCTCGCACTGGCCCGGATCAGGCTGGGCGAGATGGCCGAACGGCTGGTGCTGGGATGACGGCGGTGCGGACGACCCCGCCCGGCACCACCCCGCCGCCCCGGCTGCCCGTACGGGAGAAGTCGGCGGCGCAGGGGCAGGGCGGCGGACTGTCGCCGATGCTGAACCGTCTCGCCGCCGAACGGGCGACGGGCGTCCTGGAGCGTGAGCGCGGCTCGCTCTACCTCGCCGAGGGGCGGGTGGTGCACGCCGAGAGTCCCCTCGCCCCCGGCCTCGACGTGCTCCTCCTGACCCACGGCACCCTCTCCCCCGCGGTCTGGCAGGACGCCGTCGAGCGGGCCGACGAGGAGTACGACGTCACCCGTCTGCTGCTCGACGCCGGCCGGGTCCCGCGCGGCGCGCTGGAACTGTGCCACCTGGAGGCCGTGTTCGACGCGGCGTACTTCGCGCTCGCCCCCAGCAGCACGCCGGGCCGCTTCCACTACGGCGCCCGGCACCGGCTCGGCGCCCTCAGCCCCGTCCCGGTCGGCGCGCTCGAGCGCGAGACACTGCGCCGGCGCGCGCTGCTGGACCGGCTGTGGCCCGACCCGGCGACCGACGGATCACCGCTGCGCCGGGCCGAGACCGTCGCCTCGCCCGCGCCGACCGCCCGGCAGAGCGCGGTGCTCGCCCTGGCCGACGGGATACGCACCGCGCCGGACATCGCCCGCGAGCTGGGCCGGCAGGCCTTCCACACCCTGGTGGACGCCCGGCGGCTGGCGGCGGCGGGCCTGCTCACCGCCCTCGTCCCGCCGCCCGGGCCGCACCGCCTGCCGACCGGATTCCCGCCCCGCCACGCACTCCCCGCGACCGGGTCCCCCACCGCCGCAGACCCCGCAGCCGCGGCGCACGCACCCGGAGGCCCGGCGGCCGGCGCCCCGGCCGCCGCGGGACTCCCCGCACCCCCCGTCCCCGACGCCCCGCAGGGCATCGCCCTGCCCCGCGTCAACGACCCCGACATCACTCTGCTGAAGAGGCTCAGGGATGCGCTGGAGGCCCTTTGAACGGCAGCGACCACGCGCCGAGAGGAGCGAGCTGATGGCTTCCGCGCCCGAGATACTCGACGAGCTGAGGCGACTGCGGGCGCGGGTGCCCCAGCTGACCGGCGCACTCGCGGCCGGTGTGGACGGACTCGTCCTCGCCCACGACACCCCGGGCGTCGAGCCGGAGGTGGTCGCCGCGCTGACCGCCGCCGCCCTCGGCGTGGCGGTGCGGATGGCGGACACGACCGGCCAGGGTGACTTCCGCGAGCTGCTCGTGCGCGGCCGGTACGGCTACGTCTCGACGTACTCGGCCGGCGAGAACGCCGTGCTGACGCTGCTCGCCCAGGACCGCGTCAACGTCGGCCGGCTGCATCTTGAGGGACGCCGGGCCGGCGCCCGCATCGGGGAGCTGGTCGACGCGCGGGAGGCGACGGCGCGGTCAGCCGCGGCGGCCGCCCCTGTGAAGACCCCGCCCAAGCCGCCCGCGAAGGCGCCGGTGCGGACGCCCGCGAAGCCCACGACCGTACGGACCAGATCGGCGCGCGGCCCAGCCACCACCAACGCGCGCACCACCACGGAAAGTTGAAGGAACCGAGGAGCACAGTCATGGCCAATACCGAGACCTGCCTGAAAGAGGCGCTCGCCTCCATCGAGGGCGCCACCGGAGTCGCGCTCGTCGACTACACCAGCGGCATGGCGCTGGGCACCATGGGCGGCGGCAAGACGTTCGACCTGAACGTCGCCGCCGCCGGCAACACCGACGTGGTGCGCGCCAAGATGCGCACCATGGAGCACCTCGGGCTGAAGGCGCAGATCGAGGACATCCTGATCACCCTGTCCGACCAGTACCACATGATCCGGCTGATCAGCGGCCGCGGCGGGAACGGCCTCTTCCTCTACCTGGTGCTGGACGCCAAACGGGCCAACCTGGCGATGGCCCGCCACCAGTTGAAGAGGATCGAGGAGGACCTCGAGGTCTGACGGACCGACCCGGCCGCGGCGCCCGGCCCTGACGTCAGGGCTGTCGGTCAGGGCCTGACGTCAGCCTGGACGACACGTCTCAGACCAGTGCGGCGGCGCGGCGGCGGGATCCGCCCGGAGCCGCGTCGCCCGCCGCGATGCCGGTGCTGCGGTACGCCTTGACGGTCTTCCCCGCGGGGCGTCCGCCGCGTCGGTCCAGCCAGTCGACGCGCACCCACAGCAGCGCGTCGTCGGCACGCTCACGCCGGCCCAGCCAGGCGGCCTTGAGCCACAGCCCCGCCCCGCAGCCGGCGAGCAGCATGCCGCCGGCCGCGGGCACGGCGAACGCACTGCCCAGCGCGACGAGGAAAGCCGCCGGCAGCCACCGGCGGTGACCGCGCCGCCAGACGCGGACCGTCACCGCCCGGTCCTGGAGCACGTCGTGCTTGCCCGCACGGACCGCGCCACGCCCGAGCTCGGTGAACCGACGGCGACCGCGCACCGCCGTGACCGCCGCGGCCACGAGGAACAACGCGGCCCCGGCCCACACCCCGATCCGCCGTCCGGTCAGGCCGGGCGCCAGAACCCCGACCCCGGCCGCGAACACCCCGCACCACCACAACGGCGCGGCCCCGGCCCGTACGACGACGGCCACCCGAGCCAGCCCCTGCCCTCCGCGCGCCACGTCCGCCTCCTCATCGCTCCGGCTCCCTCTCGTGGCCGTTCAGCGTAGTCAGCGAACGTGAGACGAGTCTGAGAGTCCGCCGAACCGAAAGCCCGGCGACCAGGAGACCGGCGCCGGAAGACCGGCGACCGGGGCGGGCCCCTATTCCACGAAGAGGCCGCGCGTCGCCGCCCGTGCGTCGAACTCCTCCAGCCGGGCCTGTGCGTCGGGCAGGTCGTCGCACATCGCCTCCAGCAGCACCCGTCCCAGCAGCATCGGCGCGCACGCCGTGTCGAAGGCCAGCCCCGTGCCGACGGCGGCCGGCAGCAGCAGGTCGGAGACCTTGGCCACCGGCGCGAACGCGGAGTCGGCGACCGTCACCACGCTCAGCCCGGCCTCCCTGGCGTAGGCGAGGGTGTCGACGACCTCCCGCGGGTGGCGGGGCAGCGCGAAGCAGAGCAGCGCGGACGCCCCGGCCCGGACGGCGGCGTCGATCCGGTCGTGGATCATCGTGCCGCCCTCGTGCAGCAGCCGTACGTCGGGGTGCACCTTGGCGGCGAAGTAGGCGAAGCCGTACGCCTGGGAGGCGGCCGCCCGCAGTCCGAGCACCGGCAGCGGCCGCGAGGCCGCGAGCAGCCGTCCCGCCTGCTGCACGGGGCGCGGATCGGCGAGCAGATCCGCCAGGTGCCGCAGGTTCTCGATCTCGGCCTGGACGGCCTGCTGGTAGGCGTTGTACGAGGCCGAGCCCGGCGCCCGGTCGGCGGGGGCGACCTCGCGCAGGTGCTTGCGCAGGGCGGGATAGCCGTCGAAGCCGAGGGCGACCGCGAAGCGGGTCACGGACGGCTGGCTGACCCCGGCCAGCTCGGCCAGCTCCACGCTGGACAGGAACGGCACGTCGGCGGCGCGCCGCACCATGCTGTGCGCGATGCGCCGCTGGGTGGGGGTCAGCCGGTGACCTTCGAAGAGCGCCTGCAGCCGTGCCGCCGGGCTGTCCGGGAGCGCCGCACCCGGCACGCCCTCACCCGCCCCCCGCCGAGGCTCCTGCCCCGTCCTCGCTCCCGCTCCCGTGTCCGTCTCCGCGCTCATGCCCGCTTCCCCCTTCAGCCGCCCGCAACCGAGCCGTCGACGAGCTTATTCAGCTTCCACGCACTCTGCATGACGTCATACAGCCAGGCAAGACAGACCCGGGCCCCGAAGCCGGTGAGCGCCGCCCTGGCACATGAGCGTGCACGTGATGGCCCGGAGATCGGTTGGGGGGTGGGGCAACGGCAAGATATCTCCAGTCCCGAGCTGACGCCGGGGCCTGTGCGACCCACCCCCCATGGCCGCGAGTCCCTCACGATCTCCGTCCGGCCCATCGAGGCCGTGATCGTAGCCCGAGCCACTGACAACACAGCCGGCCCGAGGATCAGCGGCTACGAACTGCCCGCACGGCGCCCGGCCCTCCGGGCAGGACAGGCCGGTCCGGTCCGGTCAGGTCAGGTCAGGCGGAGCGTTGCAGGCCCCAGGTCTGCAGGGCGTAGGGCCGCCCCTTCTCCTCGCCCTCGATCAGCGGCACGTCGAGCAGCCGGAAGCCCGCCTTCGTGGCCACGGCGACGCTCGCGGCGTTCTCGGCCTCCAGCTCCAGGACCACCTGTGTCACGTCCAGCTGCTCGAAGGCGTACGCGGCCATGAGGCGCACCGCCCGCACGGCCAGTCCCCGGCCGCGGTGCGCCGGGCCGACCGCGTAGCCGATCTCCGCGCCCTCGGGCGACCGGCGCAGCATCACTTCGCCGAGCGGGGCGTGGCCGTCGACGGTGACGGCGAGCAGGACGGTCGTGCCCTCCGTCCTCAGCAGCCGGGCCCGGTCCAGCCGCGCGCGGGCGGCCGCCGCGTCGAAGGGAGAGACGATCGGCGTCCAGTACGCGATGTCGGGGTGGTCGAACAGATCGGGCATCTCCGCCAGGTCGTCCTCGGTCCAGTCGCGCAGGACGAGGCCTTCCCCCACGAGCTCGATCCGGTCGGGAAAGGGCGGGGTGCTGCTCATGGTGAAGGACCTCCCAGGCCTGTTCAGGACGGAGCAGCCTAACCGGGTGCGGTCGCCGGGTTCACCGGGTCAACCGGGTTTCCGCGGCGGCGGCTGTCTCACGCCCCGGGGTCGGGGCCGCCGGGCCCTGTCGTGGCCGCGATGACAGGGCCCCGACCCGGCGGCCCCGACCCCGGAGAGGGGGGCTATCCCCAGTGCGACGGGCGGGCGCTCTCTCTAGCCTGGTGCCCATGACGGGACGGGAGACCACCATGGAAGCGCGGGACACGGACCTGAAGAAGGACCTGGACGCCACCCTGCAGACCCGCAGGGAACTCGGCGAGGAGTACGAGTCCGCGCTGGTGGACTCGTTCCTGGAGAAGGTCGACCAGCGCATCGACGGCGCGGTGGAGCGCCGGGTGCGGAGGCAGTTCGCGGAGCAGCAGATGGCCGCGGCCCGCGACTCCCGCTCGCCGAAGTCGACGGACTCGTGGGGCGAGCGCTTCGGCTTCGGCATCGTCACGCTGGTGCTGGCGGTCCCGCTGTCCGCGATCGGCGTGGGCGTCGAGGGCCTGCCGGGCCTGATCGTCTCCTGGGTGGGCATCGTCGGCGTCAACGTGGTCCAGGCCGCCCGCAGCAATCCCGCTCTCTTCGCCGGCCGGCGCCGCTCCTCGAAGGACGGCGACTGGGAGGAGTGAGCAGCCCCACGAGGCGCGTCCTCAGGCCGAAGGCATGCGGGGACGCCGAGCGCGTGCGGGGGAAGAACGTGAGGCGAAGGCCGTGCGCAGGGACGGCAGCGCGCGGGGAGGACGACGGCCAAGAGCTGTGCGCGGGGACCGCCGCACCCCCGTTGCCGGGGGGCGGGACGACGGCGGTCCCCGCGAGGGACGCGGGCCGGGTCAGGCCGGGTCGCCGCGTCCATGGCGTCTGTGGAAGGTCCGGGAGCCGCTCCGGAGGTCCGTGACGCCGTTTCGGTGTCGACCGGGGAGCCGCTCCCTGCCGACATCCACCAAGATGCCGGACGCGTGTTAACCGGGTGCTGCGTGGACGTGACGCGCGCGTACCACTTCCGCGAAGTCCACCGCTTCGGTGGGAAAACGGAGATTCAGCGCCAGAAGGGGCCGTTCACCGCAGGTTTCCCTGCGGTCGCGGCCCCCGTCACGCAGACGTCACTTTCCGCCCTTGGCCAGGAAGGCCAGCAGGTCCTGGCGGCTGACGACCCCGGTGGGCTTGCCCTCGACGAGGACGATCGCCGCGTCGGCGGTGCCGAGCACGGACATCAGATCGCCGACCGGCTCGCCGGAGCCGACCTGCGGCAGGGGCGCGGACATGTGCTTCTCCAGGGGGTCGCCGAGGGAGGCCCGCTGGGTGAACAGGGCGTCGAGCAGTTCCCGTTCCACGACCGATCCGACGACCTCGGCGGCCATGACGTCGGGGTGGCCCGCGCCCGGCTTCACGATCGGCATCTGCGAGACGCCGTACTCGCGCAGCACCTCGATGGCCTCGCCGACGGTCTCGTCCGGGTGCATGTGGACGAGGGACGGGATGGCGCCGTGCACCTTGTCGTTGAGGACGTCGGCGACGCGGGCGCTCGGGCCCTCGTCCTCGAGGAAGCCGTAGTCGGCCATCCACTCGTCGTTGAAGATCTTGCTGAGGTAGCCGCGGCCGCTGTCGGGCAGGAGCACGACCACGACGTCGTCCGGGCCGAGCCGCTCGGCGACCCGCAGCGCGGCGACCACGGCCATCCCGCAGGAGCCGCCGACCAGCAGGCCCTCCTCCTTCGCGAGCCGCCGGGTCATCTGGAAGGAGTCCTTGTCGGACACCGCGACGATCTCGTCGGCGACGGTCCGGTCGTAGGCGGTCGGCCAGAAGTCCTCACCGACGCCCTCGACGAGGTACGGCCGTCCGGACCCGCCGGAGTACACGGACCCCTCCGGGTCGGCGCCGACGACCTGGACCCGGCCTTCGCTGGCGTCCTTCAGATAGCGGCCGGTGCCCGAGATGGTGCCGCCCGTGCCGACGCCCGCCACGAAGTGGGTGATCCGCCCCTCGGTCTGCTCCCACAGCTCGGGGCCGGTGGAGTGGTAGTGGGAGAGCGGGTTGTTCGCGTTGGAGTACTGGTCCGGCTTCCACGCGCCCGGCGTCTCGCGCACCAGCCGGTCGGAGACGTTGTAGTAGGAGTCCGGGTGCTCGGGATCCACGGCGGTCGGGCAGACGACGACCTCGGCCCCGTAGGCCCGCAGCACGTTGATCTTGTCGGTGGACACCTTGTCGGGGCACACGAAGATGCAGTGGTACCCCTTCTGCTGGGCCACGATGGCGAGCCCGACGCCGGTGTTGCCGCTGGTCGGCTCGACGATCGTGCCGCCGGGCTTCAGCTCCCCGCTCTTCTCGGCGGCCTCGATCATGCGCAGGGCGATGCGGTCCTTCACGGAGCCGCCCGGGTTGAAGTACTCCACCTTGGCCAGGACGGTGGCCTGGATGCCCTTGGTCACGCTGTTGAGCTTCACCAGCGGGGTGTTGCCGACGAGGCTGATCATCGAGTCGTGGAATTGCACCGTTGTCTCCGGTTGCTTGCAAAAACTGTGGTCGTAGTGGTTACGCCAGAGTACGGGTCGAGCTCTGACCGAAGCGGCATAGTTCACTCCTGGTCGAGATTGGGCGACCGTCCGTACGGGGCAAGGAGTGGGTGTACGGACACGAGGAGGTGGCGTCGAGGCATGACGAGCATGTCGAGGGCGAGAGTGGCCCGGCGCATCGCGGCCGGCGCGGCCTACGGCGGCGGCGGACTCGGGCTGGCCGGCGCGGCGGCGGCGGGCCTGGTGCTGGCCGAGATGCACCTGGCGCGGCGTCAGGTGAACAACGGGGCGCATCCGCACGTCCCGCAGGCGGACGGCCGTTACGGCGTCGCCTATGACGCCCCCGGGCCCGGCAGGGAGCCCCTGCGGCTGACGATGCTGGGCGACTCCACGGCGGCGGGCCAGGGCGTGCACCGCTCCGGTCAGACGCCGGGCGCCCTGCTGGCCTCCGGGCTGGCGGCGGTCGCCGAGCGTCCCGTGGAGCTGCGCAACGTGGCGCTGCCGGGGGCCCAGTCCGACGACCTGGACCGGCAGGTCGCGCTGGTCCTGTCGGACGCCGACGGGGCGCCCGACGTCTGCGTGATCATGATCGGCGCGAACGACGTCACCCACCGGATGCCTCCGACGCGCTCGGTGCGGCATCTGGCCGCGGCGGTGCGGCGGCTGCGCACGGCCGGCGCGGAGGTCGTCGTCGGCACCTGCCCCGACCTGGGCACGATCGAGCCGGTCCAGCAGCCCCTGCGGTGGCTGGCCCGCCGGGCCTCCCGCCAGCTGGCGGCGGCCCAGACGATCGGCACGGTCGAACAGGGCGGCCGCACGGTGTCGCTGGGCGACCTGCTCGGCCCCGAGTTCGAGGCGAACCCGCGCGAGCTGTTCGGACCCGACCACTACCACCCGTCGGCGGAGGGGTACGCGACGGCGGCGATGGCGGTCCTTCCCACGGTCTGCGCGGCCCTCGGCCTCTGGCCGGCCGACGAGGAGCGCCCGGACGCCTCCCGTCACGAGGGGTTCCTGCCGGTCGCCCGGGCGGCGGCGGAAGCGGCCTCGGAGCCCGGCACTGAGGTGACGGCCGCGATGCCGACGGGCCCCCGGGGCCCCTGGGCCCTCCTCAAGCGCCGTCGCCGTCGGCGGGTGTCGGAATCGGAGCCGTCCTCCCCGACGAGCGCCTGACCGCACGGTTCCCGCGCGCACGATTCCCGCCCTGCCGCCAGAGGCAAAAGCAAGCGCTTAGTAAATTGCGGCCAGGGTCACACCGCCGTCCTCGTGACCCAGCCCATACGTACGGGTAACTTCCCAGGAAGCCGTCCCCGTAAGAACCTCGCCAATGGAGCCGTGATGCCCGAAGCCGTCATCGTCTCGACCGCCCGCTCGCCCATCGGCCGCGCTTTCAAGGGCTCCCTGAAGGACCTGCGCCCGGACGACCTCACCGCCACGATCATCCAGGCGGCCCTCGCCAAGGTCCCCGAGCTGGACCCGCGGGACATCGACGACCTGATGCTCGGCTGCGGTCTGCCCGGCGGCGAGCAGGGCAACAACCTCGGCCGGATCGTGGCCGTGCAGATGGGGATGGACCACCTCCCCGGCTGCACGATCACCCGCTACTGCTCCTCCTCCCTGCAGACGAGCCGGATGGCGCTGCACGCCATCAAGGCCGGCGAGGGCGACGTCTTCATCTCGGCGGGCGTCGAGATGGTCTCCCGGTTCGCCAAGGGCAACTCCGACAGCCTTCCGGACACCCGCAACCCGTTCTTCGCCGAGGCCGAGGCCCGCACCGCGGCCGTCGCGGCCCAGGAGGGCACCACCTGGCACGACCCGCGCGAGGACGGCCTCGTCCCGGACGCCTACATCGCCATGGGGCAGACCGCCGAGAACCTCGCCCGCGTGAAGGGCGTGACCCGCCAGGACATGGACGAGTTCGGCGTCCGCTCGCAGAACCTCGCCGAGGAAGCCCTGAAGAACGGCTTCTGGGAGCGCGAGATCACCCCGGTGACGCTGCCCGACGGCTCGGTCGTCTCCAAGGACGACGGTCCGCGCGCCGGCGTCACCCTCGAGGGCGTCCAGGGCCTGAAGCCGGTGTTCCGCCCCGACGGCATGGTCACCGCCGGCAACTGCTGCCCGCTCAACGACGGCGCCGCCGCGGTCGTGATCATGAGCGACACCAAGGCCCGCGAGCTCGGGCTCACCCCGCTCGCCCGCATCGTCTCCACCGGCGTCTCGGGCCTGTCCCCCGAGATCATGGGCCTCGGCCCGGTCGACGCGAGCAACCAGGCCCTGCGCCGGGCCGGCCTCACCATCGACGACATCGACCTGGTCGAGATCAACGAGGCGTTCGCCGCCCAGGTGATCCCGTCCTACCGCGACCTGGGCATCGACCTCGACAAGCTGAACGTCAACGGCGGCGCCATCGCCGTCGGCCACCCCTTCGGCATGACGGGCGCCCGCATCACCGGCACGCTGATCAACTCCCTGCAGTTCCACGACAAGCAGTTCGGTCTGGAGACCATGTGCGTCGGCGGCGGCCAGGGCATGGCGATGGTCGTCGAGCGCCTCAGCTGAGCGCCCCTGAGTGACCGCTACAGCACCTGCTGTGACGAAATGGCCCGGAGTCCGGAAAGCACCCGGACTCCGGGCCATTCTGTGATCCAATCTCCCCCAGGATGTGACCTATCTCCCTCCCCGGAGGGGTTCACCCAGCTCAGCGCCTTTCGGCAGTAAACCGGAGGACCAAAGTCCTGCCCGTTTCGTGACGTTACGCACTGACAGCTGGATAGTCCGCCCTTCAAGCTGATGTAGGAAGTCGGGGGTCGACTTGAAACCGGGAGTACGTCAGTGAGCGCCATGCCGATCGCCTTGCTGGTCACCACGGCCGCCACGGGCGCCGTGGGCGTCGCCGTCCTGCGCACCCTCATGCAGTTGCGCCGACAGGTCGCCGCCCTGCACCTCCAGCTCGCCAGAAACGCCGAGGACGCCGCGGCGGACCTTCGCGGCTTCGTCCCGGCTGCCCGCACCACCGCCGACGCGGCCGAGATACGCGCCGCGGTCGCCGAGGCGCTCGCCGAGGAGCGGGAGCGGGAGCTCGCCGAGGCGCGCGCGTTCTGGGCCGCCCAGGAGGCGCGTGACGCCTCCGACGCCCCGTCGCTGCTGGGCCTGCCGGACAGCGAGCTGTTCCTGCCCCGTCAGGCCGACCTGCTGGGCCTGGAGCCCGTCGCCGAGTCGGCCGCGGACGCCGACGAGTTCGCCGGGGAACTGGCCGGAGAACTCGCCGGGGAGTCCCCCGAACTGGCCGCGGCCCGCCGCCGGCACCCGTCCCACCCCGACTTCGTGCCGGTGCAGTCACCGGTCGTGAACGACCACGAGCGCACGGTCGCCGCCCTCGAGGAGCTGGCCTCGTCGCAGATCGAGCTCACCGACGTCCGGCCGGGCCCGCTCGGCACGCTCGACGTCTACGTCTTCGCCGACGGCACCACGCTCTGCATGACCCCGGGCCACCGTGAGACGGCCGAACGGCTCTCCGCGGCGCTGACCGCCGGCCAGACGCCGTTCCTGCTGGGCGGGTCGGGCATCTCGGGCGCCTACACCCTGACGTTCCAGTGCGGCGGCGACAACGTCTACATCCTGGCGGACCGCGTCATAGCGAGCCTCTGAGCGTCCTCTGCCGTGACCGGCACGATCGGCTCCCCCGGCGTCACACGCCCGCCCGCTTCTGCGCCTGCGCCACCAACTCCACAGCCTCGTCGACCTGGCCCTCGTCCGTGAGCACGAGGGCCAGGTCGTGCACGGCGACGGTGATCTGGTCGGCGGCGGCGAACATGCCGGCGTCGGGCATCTCCCGCAGCGGCGTCCCGGGCTCCTCGATGAGCTGGGTCCGCCGGGCCAGCTCCCTGGCCAGGGCCAGCGCCTCGGCGGCCGCGCCTCGCTGCAGTCGGCTCTGCGGGGCGGCGCGAAGACGATCGGCGAAGTGATCCACCGCACGGGTCAGGGACGTCGTATCAGCCACGCCGCGAGACTACGCGTCGCAGCGGGACTGTTGCCAACGGGCGAACAGTCAGGCACGGTGACCTGAGGACCGGCTTACATCCCCTTTGCTACCGGAGGCGCCGATGTCCCATGTCCTCTCCGAGGAGACCCACCGCAACATTCTCGCCCGCATCCCCCATTGCACCGGTCGTGAAGTCGCCGACTGGCTGCGCACCGTCGACGAAGGCCCCGCTCTCCGCTTCGAGGAGAAGGTCAGCTGGCTGCGCGCCGAGCACAACCTCGCGTACGGCCACGCCAAGGCGATCATCCACGAGTACGACCTGAGGAGGGCCGCGCGCAAACTGCTCTAGCGCGCACGCGACACGCGACACGGAGAAGGGCCCCGGGATCTCGATCCCGGGGCCCTTCTCGCCGTGGTGCGCCGGCGCTCACGCGCCGTCGGCCGGCTCTTCGCTCAGTCGCTGTTGAGGATGGACAGGAGTCGCAGGAACTCCATGTAGATCCACACCAGCGTCATCGTGAGGCCGAAGGCGGCCAGCCAGGCCTCCTCGCGCGGGGCGCCGTAGGCCACGCCGTCCTCGACCTGCTTGAAGTCCAGGGCGAGGAAGCAGGCGCCGAGAATGATGCCGATGATGCCGAACACGATGCCCAGGCCGCCGCTGCGGAAGCCGAGGCCGTCACCGCCGCCGAAGACCGCGAACAGCAGGTTCACCATCATCAGCAGGACGAAACCGATCGCGGCGGCCATCACGAAGCCGTAGAAGCGACGGTTGACGCGGATCCAGCCGGCCTTGTAGGCCACGAGCACGCCGGCGAAGACCGCCATGGTGCCGAGCACCGCCTGGGCGACGACGCCGTCCGCGATGTAGGTGGAGACCGCGCTGGAGATCACGCCGAGGAAGACGCCCTCGAACGCGGCGTACGACAGGATCAGCGCGGGCGACGGACGCCGCTTGAACGACTGGACCAGCGCGAGCACCATCGCGACCAGACCGGCGCCGATGGCGATGCCGTACGACTTGCCGATGTTGGCGTCGTCGACGGGCAGCAGCAGCCACGACAGGATCGCCGTGACGACCACGGTGCCGAGCGTGGTCGCGGTACGCGCGACGACGTCGTCCATCGTCATGCGGCCGGTGGCGGCCGGGGCCTGCGGCGGGGCGCCCTGCAGCCCCTGCTGGGCGTACGGGTTCTGCGCGTACGGGTTGCCGGCCGGCTGGGCGTACGGGTTGCCCTGCTGCGTGCCGACTGCGGGTCCCCCGGCCTGCGGCGCGGCGTTGAAGCCCGCGTAGCCGTTGTCGCGGCTGAACCCCCGTCGCGAGAAGACCGGGTTTCTGCTCCTCATTGCACTCCTCCATGGCCGCACTGCGCGGCCTTGAGCTCAAGGGTAATGGGTAGGCAAAGGATTGACCCTAGTGCTTGGGGAGGATCTTTCCCTCTTGTTGCTGCGCAACACGCTACGTCCCGTCGTGATTCCCGGCACGGAAGGTCCCCGATCATGACCAAGCCGCGACATGCCCGGTATCGCACGGAGACCGGACGGGCCGCGGTGTTCGGTCATTCGAACGAGAAGCCGGTGTACCCCTCGGCGAGATCGGTCTCGGCGGCCCGGGAGGAGGCGATCCGCTCGAGACGGGCGAGCTGGAGGCGGCCCTCGAAGGGGTCCGCGTCCGGGGCCGGGTGGAGCAGGGTCGTCATGTCGTAGGAGAACCGCTCGGCCTGCCACACGCGCCGCAGACAGGTCGCGGAGTAGGCGTCCAGCAACGCGCTCGACCCCGTCTCCCGCAGGCTCGTCAGCGCCCGGGCGAAGGTGACCACGTCCCCGACGGCCAGGTTGAGGCCCTTCGCCCCGGTGGGCGGCACGATGTGGGCCGCGTCGCCGGCGAGGAAGAGCCGGCCGTGCCGCATGGGCTCGTGGACGTAGGAGCGCATCGGGGTGACCGACTTCTGGGTGATCGGGCCGCGCTCCAGCCGCCAGCCGTCGTCGGTGGCGAACCGCCGCTCCAGCTCGTCCCAGATCTCCTCGTCGCTCCACGACTCGGCGTCCGTGCCCTCGGGCACCTGGAGATAGAGCCGCGAGACGGTCGGGGAGCGCATGGACAGCAGCGCGAACCCGCGGTCGTGGCGGGCGTAGACCAGCTCGTCGTGGGAGGGCGGCACGTCGGCGAGGACGCCGAGCCAGCCGAACGGGTAGGACCGTTCGAAGGTGCGGCTCAGTTCGGCGGGGACGGCCTTGCGGGCGACGCCCCAGAAGCCGTCGCAGCCGACGACGTAGTCGCACTCCAGGACGTCCTCGACGCCCTGGTGGCGGAAGCGGACGCGGGGGCGGTCGGTGTCGGCGTCCTCCACGGCCAGGGCCTCCGCCTCGAACAGCAGCGGGCCGCCCTCCTTGAGCTGGAGGGCGATGAGGTCCTTGCACACCTCGGTCTGGGCGTAGACGGTCACCGACCGGCCGCCGGTGAGCGCGGGGAAGTCGACGCGGTGACGGCGGCGGTCGAACCGCAGCTCTATGCCGTCGTGTTGCAGGCCCTCCCGGTCCATGCGCTCCCCGGCGCCAGCCGCGCGCAGCACGTCCACCGTGCCCTGTTCCAGGATCCCGGCGCGCTGGCGCTGCTCGACGTAGGCGCGGTCGCGGCTCTCCAGCACGACCGAGTCGACGCCGGCGTTGTGCAGCAGACGGGCGAGGAGGAGGCCGGCGGGGCCGGCGCCGACGATGCCGACGGTCGTGCGCATCGGGCGTTTCCCTTCGAGGACGGGACGGGGGCTGGCGCCGGGCCGCGGCACCCCGGGTGGGCCCGCGACGGCCGACGCTTGTTGTTCGCACAGTGAAAATTTCTTCACCCAACGATCCTGGTCCGAGTCTGCGCTCCCGCGTTCCGGGTGTCAACGGTCGGAGCGCCCGGCCCGCTCGCGGCGGACGGGACGCGGACGCGGGCGTGCGGGCCGGGCGCCCGGGGGAGGGAAAGAGGGAGCCGGACGTGCATCAGGGGCCGGCCGGCGGTGGCCGGCGACCCCCTTCGCAACTCGTCGTCTCCAAGCGTCACACAGGGTGACCACGGAAGTGCCCAGAGCCGGACTTGAACCGGCACGCCCACGTAGGGGCAGCGAGGTTTAAGCTCGCCGTGTCTGCATTCCACCATCTGGGCAGGCCCAAGGCTCCGCTGGAGCTTCCGACCCTATCGGGATCCGTCCCCCGAACAGCGGACGAGCAGACCTCATGTTGTCTTATTTTATTGATGTCTGAGGGTGCATCAGTACACGGCGCCGGCCATCAGCACTTGCCAGTAGCGTGGCGCGCGGAAACCGCTTGCGTATGCGGAATGACGGAATTTCACCGTCCGGACGAGGTTGCTCCACCGGTTCTTGACATCTCGTCGGGCCTGACCGCCCGTCCGCGGGACCGCTTCTCGGGGCACAGGGTCATCCCCAGGTATGACACTCCCGGCCCCCGGTCCATCCCGAGTCTGCCCTCAGAACCGGAACAGCGGCTGACTACACGGCGACGGACGGCCGGGACGATGGTTCACGTCCCCGGAAGATCCCACCGTCCCGTCAGGAGCCCGTTTCCCGTGACCACCAGCCCCCTCGCCGAGCGGACCACCGCCGTGGCCGCGCGCGCCACGGACCTGTCGAAGATCTACGGACAGGGCGAGACCCAGGTGGTCGCCCTGGACCGGGTGTCGGTCGACTTCCGGCAGGCCGAGTTCACCGCGATCATGGGGCCGTCCGGCTCCGGCAAGTCCACCCTGATGCACTGCGTGGCCGGTCTCGACACCTTCTCCTCCGGCTCCGTGCGCATCGGCGACACCGAACTCGGCTCGCTGAAGGACAAGCAGCTCACCAAGCTCCGCCGGGACAAGATCGGGTTCATCTTCCAGGCGTTCAACCTGCTGCCGACGCTGACCGCCAAGGAGAACATCACGCTCCCGATGGACATCGCGGGCCGCAAGCCGGACAAGGAGTGGCTGGAAAAGGTCATCGCCATGGTCGGCCTCGCCGACCGGCTCGGCCACCGGCCCTCTCAGCTCTCCGGCGGTCAGCAGCAGCGAGTCGCCGTCGCCCGCGCCCTGGCCTCCCGACCCGAGATCATCTTCGGCGACGAGCCGACCGGCAACCTCGACTCGCGCTCCGGCGCCGAGGTGCTGGGCTTCCTGCGCAACTCCGTGCGGGAGCTGGGACAGACCGTGGTGATGGTGACCCACGACCCGGTGGCCGCGGCCTACGCGGACCGGGTCGTCTTCCTCGCGGACGGACGGATCGTCGACGAGGTGCACGGCCCGACCGCCGAGTCGGTGCTCGACCGTATGAAGCGCTTCGACGCCAAGGGCCGCACCAGCTGATCCCCGACCGGGACCGACCGCTCGCCGACGAGCAGGACTGAGAAGACACCGCCCATGTTCCGTACCGCCTTGCGCAACGTCCTCGCGCACAAGGCCCGGCTCCTGATGACCGTGCTCGCCGTGATGCTCGGCGTGGCCTTCGTGTCGGGGACCCTGGTCTTCACCAACACCCTGTCCAACGCCCTCCAGAACAGCTCCGCCAAGGGCTTCGACCAGGTCGACGTCGCCATCACCGCCGAGTCCCAGCCGGACGTCGGCGACCGCATCGTCAAGACGCCCGATCTGACCCGGGAGCTGCTGGAGCAGAGCGCGAAGGTCCCGGGCGCGAAGTCCGCGATCGGCGTCGTCAACGGCTTCACCGCCATCGCCGACAAGGACGGCAAGCTCGTCGGCGGCGGCTTCCAGTCGCAGGGCGGCAACTACTGGGGCGAGAAGGACGCCCGGTACCCGCTCGTCTCCGGGCACGCCCCGAGCGGCAGGAACGAGGTCCTCATCGACTCGCGGACCGCGGATCGGGCCGGATACGAGGTCGGTGACACCGTGCGGATCTCGGTGGACGGTCCCGTCCTCACCCCGAAGATCGTCGGCGTCTTCACCACCGACGACGGCAACGTCGCCGCCGGCGGCAGCCTCGCCCTGTTCGACACGGCGAGCGCGCAGACGCTGTTCGGCAAGCCCGGCGCCTACGACGAGATCGACGTCCGGGCGGCCGCCGGGACCTCGCAGAGCGCGCTGAAGTCCGCGCTGGACGCCGCCCTGCCCAAGGACCGGGTGGAGACCACCACCGGCCGTCAACTGGCCGACGACCAGGCCGAGGCGATCTCCGCGTCGATGAGCGGAATGAAGCAGGGGCTGCTGGTCTTCGCCGGCATCGCCCTGTTCGTCGGCACCTTCATCATCGCCAACACCTTCACGATGCTGGTCGCCCAGCGCACCAAGGAGCTCGCGCTCATGCGGGCCGTCGGCGCCTCCCGCCGGCAGGTCACCCGGTCCGTGCTGATCGAGGCGTTCGTGGTCGGCACCGTCGCGGGCGTGACCGGGCTCGTCGCCGGCATCGGCATCGGCGCCGGGCTGCGCTCGCTGCTCGGGACGCTCGGGGCGACCGTCCCCGACGGCCCGCTCGTCGTCACGCCCGGCACGGTCGCCACCGCCATGGCCGTCGGCGTCGTCATCACCATGGTGGCGGCCTGGCTGCCCGGGCGCCGGGCCGCGAAGATCCCGCCGGTCGCCGCGATGAGCAGCGTGCACGCCGCCGCGACCACCAAGTCGCTGGTGCTGCGCAACACCCTGGGCGCGCTGTTCTCGGCGGCGGGCGTCGCCGTCGTCCTCACCGCGACGACGATGGACGGCTCCGACGGCCAGGCTCCCATGGGCCTCGGCGCGGTCCTGCTGATCATCGGCGTCTTCATCCTCACTCCGCTGCTGTCCCGCCCGCTGATCGCGGCCTCCGCGCCGGTCCTGCGGATCTTCGGGGTGTCCGGGAAGCTGGCCCGGCAGAACTCGGTGCGCAACCCGCGCCGCACGGCGGCCACCGCGTCCGCGCTGATGATCGGCCTGACGCTGATCACCGGTATGACGGTGATGGCGGGCAGCCTGCAGAAGTCCATCGACAAGATGGCCTCCGCCGCGATCAAGGCCGACTACGTCGTGTCGATGGCCAACGGCAACGAGCTCTCCCCGGACGTCGACGCGAAGCTGAAGACCGTCGACGGGGTGACCGCCACCAGCCCGATGCGCAACGCGCCCGCGCGCATCAACGGCGAGACCGAGTACCTCACCGGCGTCACCGGCTCCGCCTTCGGCGAGCTCACCGACCTCCCGATGGACGACGGCGCCTTCACGGTGGGCGGCTCGCGGGTCGTCGTGGACGCGGGCACCGCGAAGCACCGGGGCTGGAAGGCCGGTTCGGTCTTCACGGCGCACTACGAGGACGGCAAGGAACAGCGGCTGACGGTCGCCGGGGTGTACGAGAGCAACGAGCTGATCCGGGGCATCCTCCTCGACAACTCGGCGCTGACGCCGCACGTCGAGGACCCGGCCGACATGCAGGTCATGGTCAAGACGTCCGGCGGCGTCTCGGACGGCGCCAAGGACCGGCTGGAGAAGGCCCTCGGCTCCAACCCGGCCATCAAGGTCCAGAGCAAGCAGGACCTCTCCGACCAGATCGCGAAGATGTTCACGCTGCTGCTGAACATGCTCTACGGGCTGCTCGCGATGGCGGTCGTCGTCGCGGTGCTGGGCGTGATCAACACCCTGGCCATGTCCGTCTTCGAGCGCTCCCAGGAGATCGGCATGCTGCGGGCCATCGGCCTGGACCGCCGGTCGGTCAAGCGGATGGTCCGGCTGGAGTCGCTGGTGATCTCGCTCTTCGGCGGGGTGCTCGGCATCGGCCTCGGCGTGTTCTTCGGCTGGGCGGCGGGCGAGCTGCTCGGCGCGAAGATGCCGACCTACGAACTCGTCCTGCCCTGGGGCCGGATGGCGGTCTTCCTGGTGCTCGCGGCGGCGGTGGGCATCCTGGCGGCGCTCTGGCCGGCCCGGCGGGCGTCCCGGCTGAACGTGCTGACGGCGATCAAGTCCGAGTAGGGGGCAGCGGTCGGGCCCGGCGTCGTGTCCACGGCGCCGGGCCCTTCCGCGTGCTCGTCAGTTCCAGGTGCGGGCGCGCAGCGGCAGCCCGGAGTCCCCGGACTCCGGCGTCCGGACGGCCAGGACCTGGTTGACGCCGATGCGGTTGCGTTCGAAGGCGACCGCGGAGGCCGCCATGTAGAGCCGCCAGACGCGGGCGCGGCCGGGCCCGGCCAGATGGACGGCCCGGTCCCAGTCGTCCTCCAGACGGGTCACCCAGCGACGCAGGGTGAGGGCGTAGTGCTCACGGATCGACTCGACGTCGCGGACCTCGAGACCGGCCCGTTCGAGCTGGGCGACGGTGGCGCCGAGGGGGGCGAGCTCGCCGTCCGGGAAGACGTAGGCGTCGATGAAGGCGTCCACGTCGTAGGCCGACTCGTCGCGCTGCGGACGGCGGGCGATCTGGTGGTTGAGCAGTCGGCCGCCCGGCCGCAGCAGCGCGTGCAGGGCGCGCGCGTACACGAGGTACCGGTCGGAGCCGACGTGCTCGGCCATGCCGATGGAGGAGACGGCGTCGTACGGGCCGTCGGCGACGTCCCGGTAGTCCTGGACGCGGATCTCGACCCGGTCGGTGAGGCCGGCCTCGGCGACCCGCTTGCGGGCGTGGGCCGCCTGCTCCTGCGAGAGGGTGATCCCGACGACGTGCGCGCCGTGCTCGCGGGCGGCGTGGACCGCCATCGAGCCCCAGCCGCAGCCGACGTCCAGAAGCCGCTGACCGGGGCTCAGGGCGAGTTTGCGGCAGACGAGTTCGAGCTTGTCGCGCTGGGCGTCCTCGAGGGCGCCGCCCGGGGTCTCCCAGTAGGCGCACGAGTACACCATGGACGGGCCGAGGACCAGCGCGTAGAAGTCGTTGCCGACGTCGTAGTGGTGGCTGACGGCGCGTCTGTCGGAGCGCCGGCTGTGCAGGTGCCGCGCTCCGCGGACCTCCTCCCGGGGCGGGGCGGGCGGCAGCGGGGGCCCGGCGAG
This sequence comes from Streptomyces sp. NPDC001027, assembly GCF_040299045.1. Lineage (NCBI taxonomy): Bacteria > Bacillati > Actinomycetota > Actinomycetes > Kitasatosporales > Streptomycetaceae > Streptomyces > Streptomyces sp. NPDC001027. The sequence continues at coordinate 28,700 of NZ_JBEPBI010000023.1, read as the reverse complement.
TCTCAGCAGGCCGCGGACGGCCGCACGGAAGCCGGGGTCGCGCAGGGCCCGGGAGAGGGTGCGGGCGTCCTCTCCGCGCTCCCAGACGAGGCCGGACAGCAGGTCGACCGCGGTGTACAGGTCGCCCTCGATGTCCACGTCGCCGGCCACCCAGGCGCGGGCGAGGCCCAGTTCGCCGGGCTTGAACAGGAGACGGCGCAGGGCTCTGCGGCGGTGGGCGACGAGGACGGGGGCGCCGGGCGGGCCCGCCTGCGAACCGTCCCAGGCGCGGATGCGCAGCGGGAACGGAGCCCCCAGCAACTGTTCGACGAGCCCATGGAGCCGCGGCGCGGCGTCAGCCATGATGCACACCTCCGTGACGGTGATCCCGGAATGTCCTGTCACCACGTAAACACGCCGGGACGCGCAGTCCAGTCCCGCGCGGCCGTCACGACCGGGCAAAACACGTGCGCATGCCACACGCCGGGGACGGTCGCCGCATGCCGAAGGGGCCGTCCGCACCACGGATGGCGGACGGCCCCTTCGGGGGTGTTCAGTGACCTCGGGCCCACGGGCCCGGGGTCGGGTGACGCGAGGTCAGGAGGCGTTGGCCTTCTCGTTCTCGGTCTTCACGGCGGCCGGCTTCGCGGCGACCGGGGCCGGCTTGGCGGCCTCGTAGAACTCCTCGCGCGGGGTCTCCAGCGCGCCCAGCGCCACGACCTCGCGCTTGAGGAACATGCCGAGGGTCCAGTCGGCGAAGACGCGGATCTTGCGGTTCCAGGTCGGCATCGCCATGCCGTGGTAGCCACGGTGCATGTACCAGGCGAGACGGCCCTTGAGCTTGATCTTCACCTTGCCCATGACGATCATCGCGACGCCCTTGTGGAGGCCGAGACCCGCCACCGCGCCCTTGTTGGAGTGCGCGTAGTCCTTCTGCGGGAAGCCCCGCATGCCGGAGATCACGTTGTCGCCGAGGACCTTCGCCTGGCGCAGCGCGTGCTGGGCGTTCGGCGGGCACCAGGCGTTCTCGACGCCGGCCTTGCGGGCGGCGACGTCGGGGACCTGGGCGTTGTCGCCGGCGGCCCAGATGTAGTCGGTGCCCTGGACCTGGAGGGTCGGGGCGGTGTCGACGTGACCGCGGGGGCCGAGCGGCAGGCCGTAGCGGGCCAGGACCGGGTTCGGCTTGACGCCGGCGGTCCACACGATGGTGTTGGAGTCGACCTCGAGGCCGTTCTTCAGCACGACGTGGCCGTCGACGCAGGAGTCCATGGAGGTGGAGAGGTAGATCTCCACGCCGCGGCTCTCCAGGTGGGCCTTGCCGTACTGGCCGAGCTTGGGGCCGACCTCGGGCAGGATCTTGTCCGCGGCGTCGACCAGGATGAAGCGCATGTCCTCGCGGGACACGGTCTTGTAGTACTTGGCCGCGTCGCGGGCCAGGTCCTCGACCTCGCCGATGGTCTCCGCACCGGCGAAGCCGCCGCCGATGAAGACGAAGGTGAGCGCCTTGCGGCGGATCTCCTCGTCGGTCGTGGAGTCGGCCTTGTCCAGCTGCTCGAGGACGTGGTTGCGCAGGCCGATGGCCTCCTCGACGCCCTTCATGCCGATGCCCTGTTCGGCGAGGCCGGGGATCGGGAAGGTGCGGGAGACCGCGCCGAGCGCGATCACCAGGTAGTCGAAGGGCAGCTCGTACGCCTCGCCGACGAGCGGGGCGATCGTGGCGACCTTGCGGTCCTGGTCGATGGTGGTGACCCGGCCGGTGAGGACCTCCGCCTTGGGCAGCACTCGTCGCAGCGGGACGACGACGTGGCGCGGGGAGATGTTGCCGGCGGCGGTTTCGGGGAGGAAGGGCTGGTAGGTCATGTACGACCGGGGGTCGACGACCGTGACGGTCGCCTCGCCGTAGCGCATCTTCTTGAGGATGCGCCGAGCTGCGTACAGGCCTACGTACCCACCGCCTACTACGAGGATCCTGGGACGCTCCGTGGTGCTCATGCCATCGAGTATCCACCTGGTTCGGGGGGGTCGCTCGTGCGCCCCTTCACAAGCTTCCCGAGGGTGTGTGCTATCCTCCGCGACCCGCGTGATCCACATCATGGCGGAGAACGGGAACCTGCGTGTAGGGCATGGCGTTGTCAATGCCGCGTGAGCTGCCTCTCCGACTCCAGAAGGCCTCCGTGAGCATCCTGTGAAACGCCTCGCGAGACAGTCGCGAGACGTCCGCGTCCGCCTCTTTTGAACACGTTCACACGGGGGTTGGGCCCTCGGAAGGGTCAACCGGGACACGATCGTCCTCCGACAGGGCCGAATTCCTTGTGAAGAACTTCACGAACTTTCCCGGCGGGGTGTCGCGGGAACACGCCAAAGGGGCCCCGAAGGGCCCCCAGGACTGCTCATCCGCGCATCCTGCCTGCTCAGCAGAGTGCACCCGACGACCCCGCCGAGCGCTACGCGACCGACCGGGCGACGCCGTCGAGGATCGCCGACGATCGCGATTCCCCGAACACGGCCGCGTGTACACACATGCGCGTACACTGATCTCATGACTGAGAACACCGTGACCGTGCGGGAAGCCCGCGCGCACCTCGCCGACCACATCAACCGGGCCGAGGAAGGCGTTCCGACCGTCATCACGCGTAACGGCGCTCCGGTGGCAGCGGTGGTTCCGATCGCCGACTTCGAGGCACTGGAGGAAGCGGCCGACGTCATGCTGGCGCGCGAAGCCGAAGCGGTGCTGGCCGAGGGCGGCCCCACAGTGACGATGGCCGAACTGTTGGCGGACCTGTTCACCGAGCAGGGCGGCGATGCGGCGTGAAGTACGCCCTTCGGTTCACCACTGCGGCGCAGCGGCAGCTCCGGGCCGTCAGCCGGCCCGACGCCATGCGCATCCTGACCGCGCTGACCGCACTCGGTGACGACCCGTACCGCCAGGACGCCGACGTCAAGAAGCTCACCGGCCCGTCCGGGCTCTACCGGCTCCGGGTCGGAAGCCACCGGGTCGCCTACCAGATCAACGATGGTGAACTTGTCGCTCTCGTCGTCAAGGTGGGCGACCGGCGGGACGCATACCGCAACCTGTAGGCGGTCAGGCCAACGACCAGGCGATGCCGTCGAGGATGTCGTGCTCGCTCACGACGACCTCCTGTGCGCCCGTGCGCTCCATGATCGCCAGCAGCACCAGCGCGCCCGCCCCGATCACGTCCACCCGGCCCGGGTGCATCGCGCCGATCGCCGCACGCTCGGCGTGGGTGGAACGCAGCAGCCGCCCCGTGATCGTGCCGACCTCCTCGCGCGAGACGCGCGAGTGGTGGATGGCCGCCGAGTCGTACGCGGGCAGCTTCTGGGCGATCGCCGAGACCGTGGTGACCGACCCGGCCAGGCCGACCAGGGTGTGCGCCTCGCGCAGCGGGACCGTGCGCTCGGCGAGGTCGAGGGCGGCCTCGATGTCGGCGCGCATCGCCGCGATCTGCTCCTCGGACGGCGGGTCGGCGACCTTCCCGTCCACGACCAGGTGCCGCTCGGTCATCCGCACGCAGCCGACGTCGACCGAGCGGGCGGCGCGCACCCGGTCGTCGCCGACGACGAACTCCGTGGAGCCGCCGCCGATGTCCACCACCAGGTAGGGCCGGGCCAGGTCGTCGCGGCCGGTGAGCTCCTTCGTGGCGCCGGTGAAGGAGAACTCGGCCTCCTGCTCGCCGGTGATGACCTCGGGCTCGACGCCCAGGATGTCCAGCACCCCGCGCACGAACTCCTCCCGGTTCTCGGCGTCCCGGGAGGCGGACGTGGCGACGAACCGCAGCCGCTGCGCGCCGAGTTCCTTGACGGCCGCCGCGTACTCCCGGCAGGCGGCGAACGTCCGCTCCAGCGCCTCGGGGGCGAGCCGGCCGGTGCGGTCGACGCCCTGGCCGAGCCGGACGATCGTCATCCGGCGGTCCAGGTCGACGAGTTCGCCGGTCTCCGGGTCCGCGTCGGCGACGAGCAGCCGGATGGAGTTCGTGCCGCAGTCGACGGCGGCGACCCGGGTCACGGGGCCTCCCCCTCGGCCGGAAGGGTCACGCAGGCGCCCTTGCGCCACCACTCGGGGAGCATCTCCAGCGCCTCGTCGCCGAGCGGGTTCACGCCCGGGCCCGCGGCCAGCGAGTGCGCCACCAGGACGTGCAGGCACTTCACCCGGTCCGGCATGCCGCCCGCGCTGGGGAAGTTCCGCAGCTCCTCGATCTCGTCCCGCCGGCGGACGTAGTCCTCGTGCGCGGCCCGGTAGGCGGCGGCGAGCTCGGGGTCGGACTGCAGCCGCTCCGTCATCTCCTTCATCACGCCGTTCGCCTCCAGCGTGCCGATCGCCGAGTTGGCCTTCGGGCACGTCAGGTAGTACAGCGTCGGGAAGGGGGTGCCGTCGGGCAGCCGCGGGGCCGTCTCGACGACGTCCGGCTGACCGCACGGGCAGCGGTGCGCGATCGCGCGCAGGCCGCGCGGCGGGCGTCCGAGCTGCTGCTTGAAGGCCTCGACGTCCGCGTCGGTGGGCTCGGTGCGCGAAGTGGTCGGCGGGGGCGTCTGCATGCCTGTCTTTCCATCGGTCAGTCGGTCGGTCGTCAGTCAGTGGTCGGAGGCGTCGGACTTGTCGACGCCGTCCCAGACATTGGAGTACCAGGGGCGGTCGGCCGCCCCGAGGTCGGCGCGCGACTGCCTGGCGGCGTCCGGGTCGACGACGATGTAACCGGTCTCCCCCGGCAGCACGTAGTGCAGCCGCAGCCGGATCTGCTGCTCGGCGTACGCGTCGTCCTGCCAGCGCGCCTTGAGGTCGCGCAGCTGCTCGACGCGCTCGCCGGCCTGCTGCTTCTCACGCTCCAGGTCGGCGATCTCCGCGCGCTGGGAGACGTACTGGCGCATCGGGTACGCCAGGGCCACGATCAGCGTGCACAGGACGATGGCCAGCAGGGCCGCGCGGCCGGTGAGGCGGGAGCGGCGGGCCTGGCGCTTGGTCTGCGAACGGTACACGCGGGCCGCGGTCTGCTCGCCGAGCAGCTTGATCCTGGTCGCGGTGGAGAAACGGTCCCGGTCCTTCACGGCCATGTGCTGCGCCTCCCGTCTCCCACGTGCGTACGTCCCCGCACACGGTACGGGACCGAGTACGGGGACGTTCGTGCGACTGGCTAGGCCTTACCCCGGGTGGGGTCAGGCGTCGGCCTCGCTCAGTGGTTCGCGGAGCGGAACCGCGGGAAGGCGGAGCGGCCGGCGTACACCGCGGCGTCGTCGAGGATCTCCTCGATGCGCAGCAGCTGGTTGTACTTGGCGACGCGGTCCGAGCGGGCCGGGGCGCCGGTCTTGATCTGGCCGCAGTTCACCGCGACGGCGAGGTCGGCGATGGTGACGTCCTCGGTCTCGCCGGAGCGGTGGGACATCATGCACTTGAAGCCGTTGCGCTGGGCCATCTCGACGGCGTCGAGGGTCTCGGTCAGCGAGCCGATCTGGTTGACCTTGACGAGCAGGGCGTTGGCGGAGCCCTCCTCGATGCCGCGGGCCAGGCGCTCGGGGTTCGTGACGAAGAGGTCGTCGCCGACGATCTGGACCTTGTCGCCCAGCTTGTCCGTGATGACCTTCCAGCCGGCCCAGTCGTCCTCGTACAGCGGGTCCTCGATGGAGACGAGCGGGTACGCGGAGACGAGCTCCTCGTAGTACTCGGTCATCTCGGCGGCCGAGCGGGACTTGCCCTCGAACTCGTACTTGCCGTCCTTGTAGAACTCGGACGCGGCGACGTCGAGCGCGAGCGCGATCTGCTCGCCGGGGACGTAACCGGCCTGCTGGATGGCCTCGATGATGAGGTCGAGCGCGGCGCGGTTGGACTCGAGGTTCGGGGCGAAGCCGCCCTCGTCGCCGAGGCCGGTGGACAGGCCCTTGGTCTTCAGCACCTTCTTGAGGGTGTGGTAGACCTCGGCGCCCCAGCGCAGCGCCTCGGAGAAGGACTCCGCGCCGATCGGGGCGATCATGAACTCCTGGATGTCCACGTTGGAGTCGGCGTGCGAGCCGCCGTTCAGGATGTTCATCATCGGAACGGGCAGCAGGTGCGCGTTCGGGCCGCCCAGGTAGCGGAAGAGCGGGAGGTCGCTGGCCTCGGAGGCGGCGTGGGCGACGGCGAGCGAGACGCCGAGGATCGCGTTGGCGCCGAGGGAGCCCTTGTTGTCGGTGGCGTCCAGGTCGAACATGGCCTGGTCGATCAGGCGCTGCTCGGTGGCGTCGTAGCCGACGAGCTCCGGGCCGATCTGCTCGATGACGGCGAGGACGGCCTTCTCGACGCCCTTGCCCTGGTAGCGGTTCGGGTCACCGTCGCGCAGCTCGATGGCCTCGAAGGCGCCCGTGGAGGCGCCGGACGGGACGGCGGCACGACCCGTGCTGCCGTCGTCGAGGCCGACCTCGACCTCGACCGTGGGGTTGCCTCGGGAGTCCAGGATTTCCCGGGCTACGACGACGTCGATGGACGGCACGAGCATCTCCTTCATGGGATGTGACGCTGAAAGTGCGCGGCGCGTGGCCTTGCGCCTAGAGCCTAACCGTCTGCGGAGCGTCGGCCACCGACCGACCGTCCCGTGGACGGACTGACCGTACACATTGTTCCTGTCCGGAACAAAGCGGCGGGGGAAAGCCGTCCGAAAGACCGCGGAAACAGTGCGCGAAACCGGGCGGGCGGCCGTCCGGCAGGGGCGGGCGGACGATTGTCGGCGGGGGCGGGGCGGGCGGCTGCCCGAAGGGCCGGGCGGGCGCTGCCCGACGGGTGCAAGAAAAACCCCGTCCCGGTGCGTACGGGGGAACACGCACCGGGACGGGGAGCCCGTGGGGGGTGGGGGGAGGCAGGGGACCTTCACGCGGCCCTCGGGCAGCGGCCTTCACCGGGAGAGCGCTGCGGCTTCGCCGGCGTCGGCATCGACGTCGGCATCGACGTCAGCGCCGACATCGGCAGCCGGCTGTCACTTCAGGTGCAGCTGCTGACCCGGGTAGATGAGGTCGGCGTCCTGGACGATGTCCTTGTTCAGCTGGAACAGCTTCTGCCAGCCGCCCTTGACCTTGTGCTTCTCGGCGATGGAGCTGAGGGTGTCGCCCTTGACGACCTTGTACTCGCCGTCGCCCTTCTTGACCTTCTCGCCGGTCGGGGTGGTGACCGTCTTGGACTTCTTGGCGGCCGCCGGACGGTCGGTGGAGCGGGAGCTGCTCTTCTGCTCGGTGGAGCGGGAGCTGCTGCTGTCCGACGAGCCGGAGGAGCTGGAGGAGCCCGAGTTCGAGGAGGCGCCGCCGCCGTCGTAGGAGGCGCCCGACAGACCCTTGCCGCAGACCGGCCAGGCGCCCTTGCCCTGACCCGCGAGGACCTTCTCGCCGATGGCTATCTGCTGGGCCTTGGAGGCCTGGTTGGCCTGCGAGGCGTACTGCGTGCCGCCGTACGCGGCCCAGGTGGAGGACGAGAACTGCAGGCCGCCGTAGTAGCCGTTGCCGGTGTTGATGGACCAGTCGCCGCCGGACTCGCACTGGGCGACCGCGTCCCACTCGGAGGCGGTGGCGGCGGAGGCGTTGCCGGCCGCCAGCAGCGGGGCGGCGATGGCGACGCCGGTGACACCGGCGAGAGCGGCGGCGCGGGTGGCCTTGGACGGACGACGGTGCTTGCCCTTACCGGAAAACAGCATGGTGGATCCCCTCACCGACGCCTGCGAGGTGAGCTGTCGGGTTCGGGCCAAGTGAGTTGCCCGGCCGCTCCTCCGTCGGAGACCTCGCTCCGTGGAGGGGTGGCTTCACCCCAAGCCGCTCCGGTGACTTCCCGGTGCGGCACTTACCTGGGTCCCCCGCTCCTGCCTACGGCGCTTGACGCGACGACTGTTCCCGGGCAGCCGCTGGCAGGATTCGGCGTTGCGACGGCCGGGGCTCGGGTTGCCGAGCGGTCACGACCGTAGACACGCGATCCGCGGAATTTCAAAGACGATCAGGGCTTCTGAGACTCATCCCACACTTTCGCCAAATCGGACATTCGGCGCGAAGCGTGACGTGAACTCCCGCTGTTTTTCTTGGGCTTTGCGCCCTATTGGACCCCTGTGTCGAGGGTCTGACCGGGGGTGATGTCGCTCGGGTCGGGGCCGATGACGTCCTTGTTCTCGGCGTAGAGGGCACGCCATCCGCCGTGCAGGCCAAGGGAGTCGGCGATGGAGGCGAGGGAGTCGCCCTCCTGGACGACATAGCCGGCCGCGGCATGCCGCCCCGTCGAGGCGGTGGACGCACCGCCGGTCCCGGCGTCGGCGCCCTCGGCCGCCGGCTCGTCGGCCGTGGTGCCGCGATGGCGGCCGGAGCCGAGTGCGCCGGTGTCGACGAGGTTCCAGGAACCCACATCCTGGACCGACTTGTCCGAGTCGTCCGCATCCGGAGTCCCCGAGGTCGAGCCGTCGGCCGCCTGCGGGTCGCCCTGACGGCCGGCCCCGCCGGAGTCGCCGGAGGCGGCAGAAGGGGACGATGGGGACGAAGGGGATGAAGGCGACGCAGAGGGTGAACTCAAGGAATCGCCGGACGAGTCGGACGATGCGGATGATCCCGTCGATCCGGTCGATCCGGCTGATCCGGTCGAACCGCTGGAGCCGGTCGAGTCGCCGCCGGAATCCGAAGAACCCGAGGAGCCCGAAGAACCCGACAGCCCTCGCGACAGGTCCGACAAACCCGATGAGCCGGACGAACCCGAAGAATCGCCCGCCACTCCGGTGTCCACGGCCAGCGCGCCGTTCTCCTTGGTGAGCCCGGAGGTCAGCCCGCACGTGCCCCACGCGCCGACGCCCTTCGCCGCGAGCACCTTCTGGGCCACGGCGATCTGCTGGTTACGGCTGGCCAGGTCGGGGCTCGCCGCGTAGTCGAGTCCGCCGTAGGCGTTCCAGTCCTGCTGGGTGAGGCTCAGACCGCCGGACTCGCCGCCGGCGCCGTCGGCACTCCACGAGCCCCCGGTCTCGCACTGCGCCACCTTGTCCCACACGGTGCCGTCCGCGGCGCTCGCACCGGAGGCGGCGAGCAGCGGGATGGCGATGGCGGAGCCGGTCACCCCGGCCGCGACGAGCAGCGCGGGCGCCTGGCGGGGGCGACGGTGACGACCGTTCCCGGAGAGCATGCGAGGGCCTTTCTCTGGACAGCAGTGCCGGCGCGGGCGAGTGAGCTGACGCGTCGCGCTGACGAGTGAACGTATCGGCAGACGATCACTTGTCACAAGTTAATGCCGCGCAGATCACGTGAAGATCACAGACTTGAGGATCGGTCACCTTTACTCCGTCGTATGGTCACAATCCGGGCTGACACCCGGTCAGACCTCCTGGTCGGACGGCCCGGTCAGACCCCTCCGGTCAGACCCCTCCGGTCAGATCAGACCCGTCACGGGCCGACGGATCCGTCACGGGCCGACGGATCCGTCGGACGCCGGGCCAGGCGCGGGCTTGGGGGCGGGGGCGGGGGCGAACTCGACCGGCAGCGTGCGCAGGCCGCGCATGATGAGGCCGCCGCGCCACCTCAACTCCGCCGGTTCCACGGCCAGTCGGAGGTCGGGAAGCCGGGTGAGCAGGGCGGCGAGCGCGGTCTGGCCCTCCAGCCGGGCCAGCGGGGCGCCCAGACAGTAGTGGATGCCGTGGCCGTAGCCGAGGTGCTGGTTGTCACGGCGGGAGAGGTCGAGGGTGTCGGGGTCGGTGAAGCGAGCCGGGTCGCGGTCGGCGGCGGCCAGCACGACGAGGACGGGATCGCCGGCTGCGATGTCCTGGCCGCCGATGACGACCGGCTCGGTCGCGAACCGCCAGGTGGCGAGTTCGACGGGGCCGTCGTAGCGGAGCAGTTCCTCGACGCCCGCGGCGAGCAGGGCCCGGTCGCCGCCGTCCTCGGTGAGGGACCGCTGCAGGGCCTCGCGCTGTGCGGGATGGGTCAGGAGGGCGTACATGCCGTTCCCGATGAGGTTCACCGTCGTCTCGAAGCCGGCGAACAGCAGGATGAAGGCCATCGCGGCGGCCTCGTTCTCCGTGAGGTGCTCGCCGTGGTCGGAGGCGCGGATCAGACCCGAGATGAGGTCCTCGCCGGGGGCGGGTTCGTCGGGGAGTCCGGCGCGTTTGCGGTGGATGAGCTCCAGCAGGTAGCCGCGCATCTTCTTCACCGACCGGGCGACGCCGCCCCTGGGGCCCCCGCCGTGCCGGATCATCATCCCGGCCCAGTCGCGGAAGTCGTCCTGGTCCTCCTCGGGGACGCCCAGCAGGTCGCAGATCGCGTAGATGGGGAGAGGGAAGGCGAAGTCGTGGATGAGGTCGGCACGGCCCTCGGCGGCGAACCGGTCGATCAGCCGGTCCGTCAACTCCTGCACGCGCGGCGCGAACTCGGCGACGCGACGCGGGGTGAAGGCCTTGCTCACGAGTCGCCGCAGCCGGGTGTGGTCCGGCGGGTCGATGTTGAGCAGATGGGTCATCAGCTCGGCCTTGCGCTCCCCGGGGATGCCGGTCCTGCCCCGGGCGTGGGCGGGCTCGTCATGATGTGCGGGGTTCTTGGACAGCCGCGGGTCGGCGAGGGCCTGCTTGGCGTCGGCGTACCGGGTGACCAGCCAGGCCTCGACCCCGCTCGGCAACGCGGTCCGGTGCACCGGGGCGTGCTCCCGCAGCCAGGCGTAGGCGGGGTAGGGGTCGGTGGCGAACTCCCAGGTGAAGAGCTCGGGAGCGGGCGGCGCGTCGGCCGGGGACGGCCGGGACGAGCGGGCCGAGCCGGTCTGCTCGGTCGGACGGGTCGGGCCGTTCGGGTGGGTCGGGTCGGTCACTCCCCGACCGTAGCGGGCTTCCCGAGGCGCTCCGTCACGCTCCCTCGCCCGACGACGGGGACGAGGGCTCGGACGACGAGGACCCGGACGACGACGGAGACAGGGACGAGGGCGAGGACGGGGACGGGCGGTCGGGGAGGCCTTCGGCGACCCGGATCGCGTCCCGGTAGGACCGGGCCGCCGCCCGCAGCGCCGCCTCCGGGTCCACGCCCTGCGACTCGGCCCGGGCGGCGAGGGCGAGCAGCTCGTAGCCGACGCCCTCGGCGGCCGGCAGCGGCACGTCCAGCCCGGCCGTGCGGGTTCGCGCGACCAGCTTCGCCGCGAGAGCCAGCGAGGGCTGGTGGAGCGGAACGCCGTCGGTCACCGACGCCCGCCGCTTCTCGACCGCCTTCGTGCGCAGCCAGTGCTCCTTGACCTCTTCCGGCGTGGTGGCGGTGGCGTCGCCGAAGACATGGGGGTGGCGGTGGACGAGTTTGGCGACGATCGTGCCCGCGACGTCGTCGACGGAGAACGGGGACTCCTCGTCCTCCTCGGCGATCCGGGCGTGGAACACCACCTGGAGCAGGACGTCGCCCAGTTCCTCGCGGAGTTCGTCGCGGTCGCCGTCCTCGATCGCCTCGACCAGCTCGTACGCCTCCTCCATCGCGTACTTCGCCAGGCCCTGGTGGGTCTGCTGCGAGGACCAGGGGCACTCCTCGCGGATGCGGTCCATGACCTGGACGAGGTCGAGCAGCCGGGCGCCCGGCAGGTCGTAGGAGGCGGGGAGGAGTTCCAGCTCCGGCATCGACACCCGGCCGGAGCCCGCCAGCCGGGCCAGACCGTCCGTGAGGGCCGGTTCGCCCTCGCCGGTCGCCACCACCACCGCGGTGCGGCCCCCGGCGCAGGCGGCGACCAGCTCCTCGGCGGTCGGCGAGCTCTCCTCGACCGCTATGCCCGCGTCCCGTAGATAGGGCAGCTGCGGGTGCGCGCCGTCCGCGCACAGCACCCGGTCCGCCGCGCGCAGGGCCTGCCAGGCGGGCCAGGACAGCAGACCGGGGGCGACGCGGTGGCTGGTGGTGAGCAGGACGACGCGGCCCGGGGCGGTGACTGCGGCGTCGGCGTCGGCGGAGCTGATGGCGTTCACCCCCCGAACGTAACCCACGTCCGCGGCCTGCCCCGGAAGTCGTCCACAGGGCAGGCCTTCCGGTCACACGATCACATGGTCGGATCGATGGCGGGGCACGTCGCTCACGGCGTCGCGCGTCCGATCACGGGTCGCGCCGCGCACTGTGCGCATGGGGTCAGGTCGTCTGCTTGGTCCCGGTCGCCGTGACCTCCCGCACCCACGGGGTCTTCGCGTCGACGCGGGCGACCTTCTGCGCGTCCCAGCTGCCGTAGCGCGGGTTGAGGTCGACGCCGAGAGACGTGGACGCCTTGGACAGAGCGCTCCAGAACGCGGGCTGGCTGGTGGTCGTGCCGAGCTGGGCGGCGAGTTTCTGGGCCTCCAGCTGGAGACGCAGGTTCTCGTCGAGGCGCTGCGGCGGGATGCCGTACTGCTGCAGCCACGCCGTCTCCAGGCCCTTCGCGCCGCCCGCCTGCTGTTCCAGGCCGGTCCGCATCTCCTGGACCTCGCGCGGAGTGACGGTGATGCCCGCGTCGTCGGCGGCGTGGTGCAGCACCTGGTCGAGGACCATGCCGTGCAGGGTGTCCCGGGCGAGCCCGCCGGTCTGGCCGACGACCTGCGCGTACTGGGCGTCGTCGGTGACGGCCGCGCGCTGCGCGGAGCGCACCTCGTCCACCCGGCTCTCCAGTTGGGAGACGGTGATCCGCTGACCGCCCACGACGGCCGCCGCACCCGGATGGGCGTCGTTGCCGCAGGCGGTGAGGAGAGGGGCCGCCGCGATCGCGGCGGACAGCAGGAGCGCGGTGCGACGACGGCGGTGCAAGGAAGCCTCCCGAGGAGATTGTGCGGCGGTGCACAAGGTCTTGCGGTGATCGATGGTAGGCAGTGGCGCGGCTGCGGCCAACCCATTCGACCAACGATTCACCAGGACTTCCGGCACCGCCGCGCCCACTGCCCGCCCGCTCCCCGTTCACCCATCGCCCGGGTCGCCGCCCGGTCGCCGCCCGCCCGTCGGTGCGGGCGGTCGGCTCGGCGGGTTCGGGGCGCTCTCAGCCGACCAGGGCGACCGGCGCGTCCCAGGAGTCGCGGTCCACGGTGATCGTGTAGCCGCCGCGGGTCTCCTTGCTGTTGACCAGGTACTGGTGGCCGCGGCTGTGGCCGGTGAACTGGGTCGCGCCCCACGGCCAGTCCGTGGTCGTGGTGTCCTTCTTGTCCCACAGCGCGTACCAGAGGTTGCCCGGCAGGTCCGTCTTGTTCGTCGCGGTGGCGATCGCCTTGGCGCTGGAGCTGCTGAACCCGTAGTAGCCGGCCCGGTACGTCTTGGCGCGCAGCGTCTTGCTGAAGGAGCGGACGTACGCCAGCACGGAGTCGTTGCACGACTTGTTCGTGATGTCGTACGCCTCCATGTCGAGGTAGATCGGGCTGCCGGCCTTCATGCCGAGCGCGGAGGCCTTGGCGACGGCGTCCGCGGCGTCCGTGGCGCCGAGGGAGGTGGCCGTGGAGGCGATGATCTTCTCCGGGCTGGAGCCGGTCTGGCACGGCGGCTGCGCGCCGACGTAGAGCGGGATGAGCTTCCAGCCGAGCGTGTTGACCGACTTCACCCACGACGCGGTCAGGTTGGGCTGGGCGCAGCCGCGGTTCTTGCCGCCGACGTAGACGGCGGCGCCGCCGTAGTAGCCGTCCGTCTTCCAGGCCTTCATCGCGGCAAGCGAGGGCGCGGTGCAGGCGTCGAAGGCACGGCCGGTGTACGTCTTCTGGGCGGGCCACACGGTGGCCGCCATCGAGGTCTGCGCCGCTATCCCGGCCCCCGCGAGGACGGCCGCGCCGGCCACGCCCCACGTGATGTATCTGCGCTTCCTGGACTGCCGGTGCTCGGCCATGCGTCCCCACCCCATCGTTCGTCTGTGATTCTGCGCGTACGGCGTCCTCGCCGGCACGGCGGCGTCGTACGGGTCTCTCCCCTCGACCGGTACGACGATACGGCGTCGACTCGACGTCGCGGCGCCGCACGCACGGTACCCCGAGGCATCCCCGTGAACGGGAAACGGTACGTCGGGAGCGGCACAAGATTCACTTACGTCACGGTAAAGAAGCGGGGGCCCGACGCGGGCCGCCCATGTCCTACCCTTGCTCCCGGGTGACCTTGGGGGGCGACATGACGATGCCGACGACGACCGTGACCGGCACGGCGAGACGGCTGGAGGGCGGCTGGTTCGAGCGGCTCGCCTGGGTGGTGCTGGTATGGCTCTCGCTGGGCTTCCTGGCGTGGGTGCCGTTCCTCTATGTGGGGATCCGCCGCGGCCTGTCCTCGGACTGGGTGGCCTTCGGCTCGTTCGCGCTGTACGAAGTGGCGATCGTGACGGCCACGGTGGCCTCCGACAACGACGACTCGGACGCCTACTTCGGCGGCATGTTCCTCATCACCCTGCTGATGGCGACCGGGATGCTGCTGTTCGCGATGTTCGACAAGAAGGCCCCGGCGGCCCCGGCGTACGGAGCGGGCCACCCGAGCCCGAACCCGTACCAGCACGGGTACCCGTACGGCCGGTAGCCGTCAGCCGGCGGCCCCGAACCGGGGGCCCTGAACCCATGACCCCGGGGGCTCACCCCGCGCGGAAGCGGCCCGGGGCCTTGGTCGGGTTGCCCCCGGCGGGCAGCCGCTGCGCGGGGCAGGCCGACAGCACCTCCTCCATCGCGGACTTCTCCGCCTGCGTGACCCACAGCTCGTACTTCTTCTTCACGGCGACCTGCGCCGCGACGTACGTGCAGCGGTAGGCCTTGTTGGGCGGCAGCCACGTCGCCGTGTCGCCGTCCCCCTTCGAACGGTTGGTGCTCGCGTCGACGGCGAGCAGGTTGAGCGGGTCGTTGGCCAGCGCTATCCGCTTGGCCGCGTCCCAGTACTTGGCGCCCTTCTGCCAGGCGTCGGACAGGGCGACGACATGGTCGATGTCGACCTTGCTGCTGCCGCGCCGGTAGGTCACGCCCTTCCCCGAGTACGGATCCGACTCCAGCACGCCGAAGGACACCTTGCACACGCCGCCGGTGAACTTCACCTGCTTCAGGTCCCGCTTGAGGATGTCGTCACGGGTGTCGCAGGAGTTGGAGTCCGTGTCCGCCCACGCGGAGCCGAACTGCTCCCGGTCGTAACCGGTCTTGGGGGCCCGCCCCTTCACCGGCAGCGACTCGGCCGCCGCGAGGGCCGCCCCTCCTCCCGCCTTTCCCGCGCCCGCCGTCGCACCCGCGCCACGGGAGCCCGCCCCGGCGGTCTGCTCCTTGCAGCCGGCCGCCGTCACGGCGCATGCCAACGCGACGGCGACCGCCGCTCCACCCCTCAGACGCCTCACGCGCCCCTCCCCTGTCCGGCCGCTGCCCGTCCCGCACAGGGCGGATTCCCCTGACGTGGACCGGCACACACCCTAGCGAGGGGCGCGCGGAGGCAGCCGGGAGGTCCAGACCACAACGGCCTTAAGTGGGCATCCCGTACATCACGGGAATATCGTCGGTGGAGAGTCACCTCCGGGAAGGGAGCTCTGCATGGGCATCTTCGACAGGTTCAAGAGCAACAAGGCGGCACAGGACAAGGCCAGGGACATGTCCGACGCCGCGGAGCGGCGGATCAACGAGAAGACGGGCGACAAGTACGAGTCCCAGGTCGACTCGGGTCAGCAGCAGCTGCACAAGCGGATGGGCATGGACGAGGACAGGCCCGAGAACCCGTAGCGCGCACAGCCCTTGGCGCGCCGGGCCTGGACGCCGCCGGTCCCGCAGAACGCGGGAGCCTGACGTGGCCGTCCGCGGAGCAGGCCGCTCCGCGGACGGCTTCTTCCGGTGAGGGTTTCTTCCGGGGAGGGTTTCTTCCGAGGAGGGTTTCTTCCGGGGACGGTACGTTCCCGGGACGGTTCCTTCCCGGGACGTCGGCCCGCCGGCCTGCGGCGGCCCGGGTCCTCCCCGTCCGCCGCCCTTACGAGCCCAGCACCGTGGCCAGGAACTCGCCCACCCAGCCCAGCAGTTCCCGCCCGACCAGCGGCTTGCCGCCGACCTTCGCGGTCTTCGGACGCGGTACGAGCACCTGGTGCGCGGCGGGCTTGATGACCGACCCCGGGTACAGCCGCTTCAGACGCAGTTCCTGCGACTCGCGCAACTCCACCGGCGCGAAGCGGATGTTGGCGCCCTGGAGCACGATCTCGCCCACGCCGCACGCGCGCGCCAGCATCCGCAGCCCCGCCACCAGCAGCAGGTTCTCCACCGGTTCGGGCAACTTGCCGTACCGGTCGACGAGTTCCTCGCGGACCGCCCTGACGTCGTCCTCCGAGTTGGCGGAGGCGATGGCCCGGTAGGCCTGCAGACGCAGCCGCTCGCCCGGCGCGTAGTCGTGCGGGACGTGCGCGTCGACCGGCAGCTCGATCTTGACCTCGAGCGGCGGCTCCTCCTCGATCTCCCCCGTCTCCAGCTGACGCCGGTAGTCCGCGACGGCCTCGCCGACCATCCGCACGTACAGGTCGAAGCCGACGCCCGCGATGTGGCCGGACTGCTCGCCGCCGAGCAGGTTGCCCGCGCCGCGGATCTCCAGGTCCTTCATCGCCACGTACATGCCCGCGCCCATCTCGGTGTGCTGGGCGATGGTGGCGAGCCGCTCGTGGGCGGTCTCCGTGAGCGGCTTCTCCGGCGGATAGAGGAAGTAGGCGTAGCCGCGCTCCCTGCCCCGGCCCACCCGGCCGCGCAGCTGGTGCAGCTGCGACAGGCCGAACGTGTCGCCGCGCTCCACGATCAGCGTGTTGGCGTTGGAGATGTCGATGCCGGACTCGACGATCGTCGTCGAGACGAGGACGTCGAACTTCTTCTCCCAGAAGTCGACGACGACCTGCTCCAGCGCCGTCTCCGACATCTGGCCGTGCGCGGTGGCGATGCGCGCCTCGGGGATGATCTCGCGCAGCCTCGCCGCCGCGCGGTCGATGGACTCGACCCGGTTGTGGATGTAGAAGACCTGGCCCTCGCGCAGCAGTTCGCGGCGGACCGCGGCGCCGATCTGCTTCTGCTCGTAGGGGCCGACGAACGTGAGCACCGGGTGGCGCTCCTCCGGGGGCGTGGTGATCGTCGACATCTCGCGGATGCCCGTCACCGCCATCTCCAGGGTCCTCGGGATGGGGGTCGCCGACATCGTCAGGACGTCCACGTTCGCGCGGAGCTTCTTCAGCTGCTCCTTGTGCTCGACGCCGAAACGCTGCTCCTCGTCGACGATGACCAGTCCGAGGTCCTTGAACTTCGTCTCGGAGGAGAACAGCCGGTGGGTGCCGATGACGACGTCCACGGAGCCCTCGCGCAGTCCCTCCAGGGTGGCCTTCGCCTCCGCGTCCGTCTGGAAGCGGGAGAGGGCGCGGACCTTCACCGGGAACTGCGCGTACCGCTCGCTGAACGTGCCGAAGTGCTGCTGCACCAGCAGCGTCGTCGGCACGAGGACGGCGACCTGCTTGCCGTCCTGGACGGCCTTGAAGGCGGCGCGGACCGCGATCTCCGTCTTGCCGTAGCCGACGTCTCCGCAGATCAGGCGGTCCATGGGGACCGTCTTCTCCATGTCGTCCTTGACCTCGGCAATGGTGGTGAGCTGGTCGGGCGTCTCCGCGTAGGGGAAGGCGTCCTCCAGCTCGCGCTGCCACGGGGTGTCCGTGCCGAAGGCGTGCCCGGGGGCCGCCATGCGGGCCGAGTACAGCTTGATCAGGTCGGCGGCGATCTCCTTGACCGCCTTCTTCGCGCGCGCCTTCGTCTTGGTCCAGTCCGCGCCGCCGAGCCGGTGCAGCGTGGGGGCCTCGCCGCCCACGTACTTGGTGATCTGCTCCAGCTGGTCGGTGGGGATGTAGAGGCGGTCGCCGGGCTGGCCGCGCTTGGCGGGCGCGTACTCCACGACCAGGTACTCGCGCGTGGCGCCCTGGACGGTGCGCTGCACCATCTCGATGTAGCGGCCCACGCCGTGCTGCTCGTGGACGATGTAGTCGCCGGCCTCGAGGGTGAGTGGGTCGATGGTCTTGCGGCGGCGCGCGGGCATGCGCGCGCCGTCCTTGCCGGCCGCCTTCTGGCCCGACAGGTCCGTCTCGGTGAGGACGGCGAGGCGCAGCGCGTGGTCGACGAAGCCGTAGTCGATCGAGCCGCAGGAGACGTGCACGACGGAGGGGCTCAGCTCGGTCAGGTCGCTGTCGAGACGGGCGGCGACGCCCTCGCCGCCGAGCACCTCGACCGTGCGGGCGGCCGGGCCGTGCGCCTCGGTGACGAAGGCGACGCGCCAGCCGTCCGCGAGCCAGCCCTTGGTGTCCGCGAGGGCCTTCGCCGTGTCGCCGCGGTAGGTCTCCGGAGCGTGCATGCCGAGCTTCAGCGTGCCGTCGTCCAGCTCGTCGTCGGCCGCGAACGGCGACACCGACCACCACATCATGTCCAGCTCGCGCGCGTGTTCGCGGACGTCGGCGATCGACCACAGGGAGGCCGCGCCGACGTCGATGGGCGCCTCGCCGCCGCCCGCCGTGGCCGCCCAGGAGGCCTGCAGGAACTCCTGCGAGGTCGCCACGAGGTCGGCGGCACGCGTGCGGACCCGCTCGGGGTCGCAGACGACGGCCATGGCGCCCTTGGGCAGGACGTCGAGCAGCAGCTCCATGTCGTCGACGAGCACCGGGGCCAGGGACTCCATGCCCTCGACCGCGATCCCCTCGGCGATCTTGTGGAGCAGTTCGCCCAGCTCCGGGTGCCGCTCGGCGAGGTCACGCGCACGCGTGCGCACGTCGTCCGTCAGCAGCAGTTCGCGGCATGGCGGGGCCCACAGGCCGTGCTCGGCGACCTCCAGGGAGCGCTGGTCGGCGACCTTGAAGTAGCGGATCTCCTCGACGTCGTCGCCCCAGAACTCGACGCGCAGGGGGTGTTCCTCGGTGGGCGGGAACACGTCCAGGATGCCGCCTCGGACGGCGAACTCGCCGCGCTTCTCGACGAGTTCCACGCGGGCGTAGGCGGCGGCTGCGAGCGCCTCGACGATCGTGTTCAGATCGGCGGTCCCGCCGGAGCGCAGCGCCACCGGCTCCAGATCGCCGAGCCCCTTGACCTGCGGCTGGAGCACGGAGCGGACGGGTGCGACGACCACCGAGACGGGGCCCGTCTCCGGGTCGTCCGGGCGTGGGTGGGCCAGCCGGCGCAGCACGGCGAGGCGGCGGCCGACGGTGTCGCTGCGCGGGCTGAGGCGCTCGTGCGGGAGCGTCTCCCAGGAGGGGTACTCGACGACGCCGTCCGGCGGGAGCAGCGAGCGCAGGGCGGCGGCGAGGTCCTCGGCCTCGCGGCCGGTGGCGGTCACCGCGAGGACGGTGCGGCCGGTCTCGCGGGCGAGGGCGGCGATGGCGAACGGACGGGCCGCCGGGGGACCGACCAGATCGACGTGCATGCGGTTGCCGTCGGCGGCCGCGGGGATGGCTTCCGCGAGGGCGGCGTCCTTGACGACGGCGTCGAGCAGACCGTGCAGGCTCATGGAGGGCTTTCCGTCGAGGGGCCCGGGCACGTCTCGTCCTCGCGGGATGTCTCTCGCGGTGACACGGGTGCACCCGGTCCGGGGTGGGCAACGCGAAGGGCCCGACGCGTGACACGGGCGGGGGTGTCCAGGGTACGACGGGGCGGGGATGTTCGCCGGGGGCTGTGGACAACCCCGGGGGCCGGTGGGAGCCGATGACCGGATTCTTTCGCCCGCACCACCCCGCGGCATTCGCCCGCACCACCCCGCGGCAGAGGCGGCTGCTCCGCCCCGGAGTCGGCCACACCGCCCGCCCCGCAGGTGGCCACCCCTTCAGGCTGCGGCCGCACCACGAAGGCGGCCGCAGCCCGAAGGGGCCGGGCCGCCCCGGCCGCCCCGGGGCGGCCGGGCGCGCGAAAGGGCCCGGCACCGAGAAGACCCCCGTCCTTCTCGATGCCGGGCCGTGCGCCCCCGGCCGCCTCCGCGGCGCGGGCCGTTTGCGCCCTAGTCCGTCGCGATGGCGTTCAGGACGTTCATGCGGCCCGCGCGGAACGCCGGGATCAGTGCCGCGAACAGGCCCACGAAGGCGGATCCGATGAACACGCCGATGATCGTCGGCCACGGGATCTCGAGGACGTTCAGGCCCTGCAGGGCGAGGAGCTGCTGGGCGGTCGCGCCCCAGCCCATGCCCAGACCGAGGCCGAGGAGCGCGCCGAAGAGGGCGATGACGACCGACTCCATGCGGATCATGCGGCGCAGCTGGCGGCGGGAGAGGCCGATCGCCCGCATCAGGCCGATCTCCCGGGTGCGCTCCACCACCGACAGGGCCAGGGTGTTCACCACGCCGAGGACGGCGACGATGATCGCGAGGGCGAGCAGGCCGTAGATCAGGTTCAGCAGCTGCCCGATCTGGTCCTTCAGCTGCTGCTTGTAGTCGGTCTGGTCGCGGACGGTGTACTGCGGGTAGTCGTGCAGCGCCGTCTTCAGCGCCGTGTAGGCGGCGTCCTGCTGCCCGTCCTTCGCGCTGGCGAAGACCAGCTGGTCCAGCGGCAGCTTGTCGGCCGGGACGTACTTCTTCAGCGTGGCAATGGAGGTGTACATCGCGCCCTGGTCGATGACGGCGTCGCTGCTGGTGATCGCGCGGACCGTCAGCCGGGCGGTGGAGCCGTCCTTGAACGCCACGGAGATCTGGGAGCCCAGCTTGATCCGGTGGTCCTCGGCGAACTTCTCGTGGACGGACATCGAGTCGGGACGGTAGGCGTCGGTGAGCTTGCCGGCGACGGTCTCGACGCGCAGGTCGGTCGCGTAGGTCGGGTCGGCCGCCGTGATCGCCGTCTTGTCGAGCGTCTTGCCGTCAGGGGTGGTGAAGTCGGCCTGGGTCCACTTGTACTCGGTGACCCGCTCCAGACCGGGCGTCGCCTTGATGGCCTGGACGGCCTGCGGGGTCATCCGCTGACCGCTGTCGCTCTGGATGATGAAGTCCGTGCCGACGCTTTTGTCGAGCTCCTCCGTGGCGGAGGCGACCATGGACGAGCCGACCACCGACAGGCACGCCACCAGCGCGAGGCCGATCATGAGGGCCGCGCCCGTGGCGCCCGTGCGGCGGGGGTTGCGCAGCGCGTTGCGCTCCGCCATCCGCCCGACCGGGCCGAACGCCCTGAGCAGGACCGCGCCGAGCACCCGCACGACCGCTCCCGCCAGCAGCGGGCCGATCACCACGAAGCCGATCAGGCTCAGCACGACGCCCAGGCCCAGCCACATGGAGCCCTCGGCCGCCTTGTCGGCGGTGGAGGCGAGGTACAGACCCGCGCCGCCCGCGCCGGTGAGCAGCAGACCGATGACGGCCCGCACGACGCCGGCCTTGGCGTCGGCCGGGGCGCCCGCGTCGCGCAGCGCGGCCATCGGGGAGACCTTGCCGGCGCGGCGGGCCGGGAGGTAGGCCGCCAGCACCGTCACGACGATGCCGAGGACCATGCCGACCACCGGCGTCGTCCAGGCGACCGTCAGATCGTCGGTGGAGAGGTTCATGCCGGTCATGCTCATGAGCTTCATCAGGCCGACCGCGATGCCGACGCCCGCGCCGACGCCGAGGACGGACCCGACGAAGCCCAGCAGCAGGGCCTCGACGAGCACCGAGCGGTTTACCTGCTTGCGGCTGGAGCCGATGGCCCGCATCAGGCCGATCTCACGGGTGCGCTGGGCGACCAGCATCGAGAAGGTGTTGATGATCAGGAAGATGCCGACGAGGAAGGCGATCCCGGCGAAGCCGAGCATCGCGTACTTCATCACGTCCAGGAAGCTTCCGACGTCCTTGCGGTTGGCGTCGGCGGTCTCCTTCGCGGTCTGCACCTTGTAGTCGGCGCCGATCCCGGCCGCGACGTTCTTCTTGAGCTGCTCGTCGCTGACCCCGGCCGCGGCCGTGACGTTGACGTTCGTGTAGACGTTCGCCTCGCCGACCAGCGCCTTCTGGGCGGTCGCGGTGTCCAGGTAGAAGATCGCCGCGCCGGGGTTGGTGACCTGGAAGGCGGCGATGCCGGAGATCTTCGCGGTGTGCGTGCCGACCGCGGTGATCACGCCGATCTCGTCGCCGAGCTTCAGGTGGTGCTTGTCGGCGGTGTCCTCGTCGACCATGACCTGGTCGGAGCCCTTGGGCGCCGCGCCTTCGGTGATCTTCATGGTGCGGGCTTCGTTGCCGTTCCAGCTGCCGACGATGGTGGGCGCGCCGCTGGACGGCGACAGGCTGTCCTTCTCGGCGTCGACGACGGTCGCCGCGCTGGAGAAGACCGCGCCCTCCGCCGACTTCACGCCCGGCGCCTTGCGCACCCGGTCGAGCACGGAGGCCGGCATGACCGGCGGCTTGCCGTTGTCGGCGGTCGTCTCACCGCTGTCCGAGGCGGCCTTCGCGCTCACGGTCACGTCGGAGGAGGTGGCGGCGAAGAGCTTGTCGAACGTCGTGTTCATCGTGTCGGTGAAGACGAGCGTCCCGCAGACGAACGCCACCGACAGCAGGACCGCCACGGCCGACAGCGCCATGCGTCCCTTGTGCGCGAAGAAGTTGCGCATCGAGGTCTTCAGCACGGTCATGACGTACGCCCCCGCGCGTCGAAGTCCTTCATGCGGTCGAGGACGCTCTCGGCGGTGGGCTTGAACATCTCGTCGACGATCCGGCCGTCCGCGAGGTACAGCACCCGGTCCGCGTAGGAGGCGGCCACCGGGTCGTGCGTGACCATCACGATGGTCTGGCCCAGGTCGTCGACCGAGCGGCGCAGGAAGCCCAGGACCTCGGCGCCGGCGCGCGAGTCGAGGTTTCCGGTGGGCTCGTCGCCGAAGATGATCTCCGGGCGGGCCGCGAGGGCGCGGGCCACGGCGACGCGCTGCTGCTGACCGCCGGAGAGCTGGGTCGGGCGGTGCTTGAGGCGGTCGGCGAGACCGACGGTCTCCACGACCTGGCTCAGCCACGCCTTGTCCGGCTTGCGGCCCGCTATGTCCATGGGCAGCGTGATGTTCTCGAGCGCGTTCAGCGTGGGCAGCAGGTTGAACGCCTGGAAGATGAACCCGATCCGGTCCCGGCGCAGCTTGGTGAGCTTCTTGTCCTTCAGCCCGGTGATCTCGGTCTCGTCCAGGTAGATCTGGCCGGACGAGACGGTGTCGAGACCGGCGAGGCAGTGCATCAGCGTGGACTTGCCGGACCCCGAGGGGCCCATGATCGCGGTGAACTGGCCCCGGGTGATGTCCACGTCGACGTGGTCGAGCGCGACGACCCGGGTCTCCCCGGACCCGTACGCCTTGACGACCTGTCGCGCTCGCGCGGCAACGGCCGTAGGCCCTCCAGTGCCCCCGTGCCTGGGAATGGTCACAGCCGAAGTCACGGTCAGTCTCCTCAGTCGAAAGTCTGCGGTGGACGAGCGCGTCGGACCGGTGGCCGCCGTGCGGTGCGCGGAGGCGCCGGTCGGTGAAGCGCTACGTCGAGAAGTGTGTCGGCGGGAGGCGGGCCCGCGCGCTGGTGCCCGGGCCCGTCTTCCCGGGGGGTTAACCCCACCCCCCGTGGGTGGGGTTGACCGCCCCGCCGGTCCCCGTCCGCCCCCCGTCGACGGCGTAAAGCCAGGTTAAGGACGGCGCAGGGGGGTTCTCCTCCTCCGCCGGAA
This sequence comes from Streptomyces sp. NPDC001027, assembly GCF_040299045.1. Taxonomy (NCBI): domain Bacteria; kingdom Bacillati; phylum Actinomycetota; class Actinomycetes; order Kitasatosporales; family Streptomycetaceae; genus Streptomyces; species Streptomyces sp. NPDC001027. The sequence continues at coordinate 5,214 of NZ_JBEPBI010000023.1, read as the reverse complement.
GGAACCCGCCCCCAGCCGTAGTGCGGAGGGACCCCTAGGGGCTGTCCACCGCCAGGTGGAGGCGCGCTCGGGGTCTCTCCACCCTCCGCCCCGCCCATGCTGGGCCCTCCCGTCGCGTGAGGGTCAAGCGGAAAACCGGGTTCCGGCAGATGGATGCAAGGGGCACACAAGGGTGCGGGGGCCTCGGCCGTCGGCGCCGCCTTCCGCCAGGTCTTCCGCGCCGCCCGCCCTCCGCCAGGTCTTCCGCGCCGCCCTCCGCGCAGTCTTCCGCTCGGGCGGGGGCGGATACGGGACGCGATCGCGTCATCTACGGAAAGACACCGGGTTAACGCGGGTAACACCGCAGGTGGGAGCCCGTTTCACACAGTAAGCGCATACCGACCGACCAGTTTGGAGAAAAGACTTCGCAGCGACCGTACTCCCGAGTAACGTGCCTCCCTCGCCCCCCACCTCCCTGCGGTCCGCCGCCTCGGATCCGAGCCATGCAAGGAGCGGGATGTCCCACGACCCGTCGTTCCCCCACTCGCCGTTCCCCCATTCGTCACACCCCCGCCCGTCGTACGCCCGCCCGACCTACCCCTGGCAGCCGCCGCCCCCGCAGCCCGAGCCGCAGCGACCGCGGCCGGACCGCCACGCACCCGTCGGACGCCACAGCGATCTGCGGATCCTGCGCGGCGCCTACCGCCGTCAGCGACGCGTGGCGACCCTCACCGCGCTCGGCTACTTCGTCGTCTTCCTCGTCCTGTCGGCGTTCGCGCCGTCCCTGATGACCGGCACGCCCGCGCCCGGCCTCCCCGTCGGACTGCTGCTCGCCCTGCTGCAGCTCCCGGTCACCTGGCTGGCGATCGTCCTGTACGAGCGCACCGCCCGCCGGCACGTCGACCCGCTCGCCGACCGCATCCGCAAACTCGCCGAGATCGACGCCAGACGGGACACCCGCACCGCGCGGGAAGCCCGGGACCGCCGCGGCACGCACCCCGGGGAGGCCCGACGATGACCGAGCTCACCGGCGACGCCCAGACCATGTCCCTCGTGGCGTTCACCGCGGTCGCCACGATCACGCTGCTGCTGTGCGTGATGACCGGCCCCGACCGCGACGACCTCGACGAGTTCTACACCGGCTACCGCTCCCTGTCCCCGCTGCGCAACGGCCTGGCCATCGCGGGCGACTACATCTCCGCGGCCACCGTCCTCGGCACCGGCGGGGTCATCGCCCTGTGCGGCTACGACGGCGTCGTCCTCGCCCTCAGCACCGTGCTCTCCCTGATGCTGCTGATGTTCCTGCTGGCCGAACCGCTGCGCAACGCGGGCCGCTTCACCATGGGCGACGCACTCGCCCGCCGGATGCCCGGCCGCGCGGTGCGCATCACGGCGTGCGCGGTCACCCTCGCCGCGCTCCTGCCGATGATGCTCGTCCAGCTCGCGGGCACCGGCCAGCTGCTGGCCTTCATCCTCGGCTTCTCCGGCGACTCGGTGAAGACGGGCTGCGTCGTCTGCATGGGCGTCCTGATGATCAGCTACGCGGCGATCGGCGGCATGAAGGGCACCGCGCTCATCCAGATGCTGAAGATCGTCACGCTGCTGGGCTCCGGCGCCGTCATCGCGGTGATCATCCTGTACCGCTTCGACGGCAGCCCCGGCGCGCTCTTCGACGCGGCCGCCGAGGGGAGCGGGGTGGGCGGCGCCTTCCTGCGCTCCGGCCTGGAGTTCGCCGACGGCCCCTACCCCCGCGTCGACATGATCGTCTCCCAGCTGTCGGTCGTGCTGGGCGGCGCGTGTCTGCCCCACATCACCATGCGCATGTACACCGCCTCCAGCGCCCGCCAGGTTCGCCGCTCGATGTCCTGGGCGGTGTCCGCGGTCGCCCTGTTCGTGCTGGTCATGACGGTCGTCGGGGTCGGCGCCACCGCGCTCGTCGGCCGTGCGCTGATCGCCCGGGCCGACCCCCGCGGCAACACCGCCTACCTGCTGGGCTCCCGGGCCGCGTTCGGCGCGGACGTGTCCACCGCCGAGACCCTCCTCCTCACCACCGTCACGACGGCGATCTTCCTCACCGTCCTCGCCTCGGTCGCCGGCATGATCCTCGCCTGCGCCAACTCCCTCGCCCACGACGTGTTCGCCGCGCAGAAACCGCGAACGTCGCCGCGGCGCGAGATGCTCGTCGCCCGGCTGTCCGCCCTCGCGGTCGGCGTCCCGACGATCCTGCTGGCCACCCAGGTCCAGCACCGCAGCCTGCAGCCCCTGGTCACCCTCTCCTTCTGCCTCGGGGCGTCGGCCCTCGCCCCGGCCCTCGTCTACAGCCTCTTCTGGCGCCGCTACACCCGCGCGGGCCTGCTCACCACGCTCATCGGCGGGACCGTGTCCGTGCTGCTCCTCATGCCGGGCACGAACCTGGTCTCCGGCTCGCCCGTCTCCGCCTTCCCCGAGGCCGACTTCAACTGGTTCCCGTTCACCACCACGGGCATCGTCACCGTCCCGCTGGGGTTCGCCCTCGGCTGGCTGGGCACGGTGCTCTCCGGCCACCGCAAGGCGGAGGCGCAGCGCCGCCGGTACGAGGAGGTGGAGGGCTGGATCCTGGCGGGCGCGGTCCGCAGGGGCGACTGACGGCCCCTCACGCACGGGCGGGTCGAACGAGCACGGCGACGACGGGCTCCACGGGACGTCGGGCGCCCGGGGCGACGGGCGCCCCGCAACGTCGGGCGACCCGATCGCCGGCCGGCCGGGACGCCGTCAGTCGACCGGCCGGGAGGGTGTCAGTCGACCGGCCGGGAGGGTGTCAGTCGACCGCCCTCCCGGTGAGGGCCGTCAGGCTGTTGCGGACGTGGTCCATGTGCGCCTGGACGTCCTCCCCGCGGGCGATGTGCTCCCGCAGGACGCGCTCCGTCTCCCGCTCGGTGCGCTCCTCCCGGGCGCGCGCCTCGGCGAGGATCCCGGCCGCACGCGCATGTGCGTCCTCCTGGCCGCGGCGGGCCGACTCCTCGGCCTCGGCGAACGCCTGCTTCGCCTCGGAGAGCGCCGCCTCGGCGCGCGCCACCGCCCCGGCGTGCCGCGCGTCGAGGGCGGCGGCCCGCCCGGCGGCCTCGTGCTCCGCCGCGGCCCACCGCTCGGCGTGCTCCTTGTGCTGCTCTGCGAGCATGGCGGCGGTGCGCTGTCGCACCTCGCGCAGAGCGGCCAGCGCCTCGCCCCGGTACTCCTTCACCTCGCGCCGGGCGCCGATGCGGAGCTCGTCGGCCTCGGCGCGCGCCGCGAGCAGCCGCTGGCGTGCGCGCTCCTCGGCCTCCGCGCGCAGCGCGTCGGCCTCCTCCTGCGCCGCCCGGCGCGTATCGAGGGCGCACGTCTCGGCGTACGCGACCTCGTCCGCAGCCGCACGCCGCGCACACACGCGAACGTCCTCCGCCTCTTCGCTCCCGAGCTGGAGAACGCGCTGCGCACGCTCCCCCAGGGACTCGTAGGTCTGCGGCGCGAGCCCCGTCACGACCTCGCGCAACCGCTCGGCCTCCTCCTCCATCTGCCGGGCGAGGACGGTGAGCCGGGCGGCTCGCTCCCATGCCGCGTCCCGGTCGGCACAGAGCGCGGCCGTGTACGCCTCGACCTGCTCGGGCCGGTAACCGCGGCCGCGAACGGTCACGAACCCCGGCGGTGACACCGATGCGCTGCTCATCCTTGAACCCCTCGCCACCCGACGGACACGACATGATGATTTCGCGCATATCTTGATGTATCGGGTGTAAGTGTTCATAACGCGACACTCCGCGTACAGGTCACGGTCAACAGCGTCACCGCCCGGACACGAAAAGGCCGGGCCCGGTCTTCCGACCGGGCCCGGCATCGCGCCGTCCTGAGTGCTGAGCCCTACGGCAGCAGCGCTGAGTCCTACGGCAGGTCAGCGGCCCGCCGTCACAGCAGTCCGTCCCACATCTGCTCCAGCAGCACCGACCACCAGCTCTCCGGCGAACCGAGCGCCGCCGGGTCGAGCGAGGCCAACTGGGCCTGGAAGTCGACGGTCCAGCGGCCCGCCTGCTCCTGGTTCAGGCCGAACCGCAGCCGCCACATCCGCCCCAGCAGCGCCAGACTGCGCGCGAACTCCGGCAGCCCCGTGTTCACGAACTGCGGCGGCACCGGAGCACCGCCCAGACCCGCCTCCACCGGCACGGCGACGATGTTCGCCGTGCCGTACTGGACACAGATCGCCTTGCCGAAGTCGCTGCCCATGACGAGATAGGACCCCGCGTCCGAGGCCGGCTGCACACCCCGCTCCGCCGCCAGCTCCGCCAGCGTCGGCACCGGCCGCCCCGGCTGGGCCTGCGCCCAGAAGAACGGCCCCATGTCCGCCGGCAGACCCGCCACCACCAGGGTGTGCGCCACCACCGGCGGCACACCCTGCCGGGACACCGCCGCCTGCTCGAACCGGAACACCGCCGGCCCGAACACCGCCGCCAGCTCCTGCCCGATCGCCTCCGGCGGCACCGGCGGCGCCGGCTGCACAGGGGTCAGCGGCGCCCGTACCGGCCCCGGACGCGCGGGACCGTCCGCCACCTGGTGCAACTCGCCCTGATGCGCCAGCAACTGCTGCATGCCCTGCTGTCGGCTCGCATGATCCGTGCCGTACGGCGCGATGCTCGTGATCCGCGCCTGCGGCCACTGTTCCCGGATCATCCGCGCGCAGTACGCACCCGGCAACTCGCACGACTCCAGCTCCGTGTGCAGCTCCAGCACCTGGTCCGGCGGCACGTTCATCGCCCGCAGCTCGTGGAAGATCTGCCACTCCGGGTGCGGGGTGCCCGGAGCAGAACGCCGGATCAGCTGCTGCTCCGAACCGTCCTGCGCCCGGAAGCGCAGCACGGCCTGATAACCGGGCCCGACCGTCGGCAGACCCTGCTGCTGCGGATACCCGTACGACGGCGGCTGCCCCGGCGGCGGCATGGCTCCCGGCGGCATCGGCGGCTGCGGAACGCCCGGAGCCATCCCGGGAGGCCCCGGAGGCACGCCGGGACCGCCACCGGGGAAACCGGGAGCACCAGGCGCACCCGGCGCACCCGGCGCACCGGGAACCCCGTGAGCACCGGGGACCCCGGGAGCCTGCGGCGGCGGGGGCGCGCCCGGGCCGCCGACCGACGGACCGGCCAGCATCGTCGCGGCATGGTGGACGGCGCCCGGAGCGCCGGGCGCTGAGCCGTTCCCGCCCGGAACGCCGGGGGCGGCGCCCGGGGCGCC
>NZ_JBEPBI010000022.1:0-64676 GCF_040299045.1 Streptomyces sp. NPDC001027 | reverse complement strand
GGACGGAGGAACTCCCACTCCTCATCGGACAGTTCATGGCGACGTATCACCCGACCATGATCCACCACTCAAGATCAATTGAAGACACGACCTAGGGACGGCTGCACGCCCGTGAGGCGGCCGGGCCGGTCCGCAGGGGGCGGACCGGCCCGACCGCCTCACGGCGCGTACACGTACGGCGTCGTCGTGGTGAGCGCCGCGAAGCCGAGGCGTTCCAGGATGGGACGACTCTGGTCGGAGGCGTCGACCTGGAGGTAGCGGTAGCCGCGGTCGGCGGCAACGCGGGCGCGGTGGGCGATCAGCGCGCGGTAGACGCCGCGGCCGCGCCAGGCTTCCACCGTGCCGCCGCCCCACAGCCCGGCGAACGCGGTCCCCTCGACGAGCTCCATCCGCGCCGAGCTCACCGGCGTCCGCCCGGCCAGCGCGACGACGGCGACGAGGGTGTCCGGGTCGGTTTCGAGGCGGGCCAGCAGCAGGTCCCGCAGCCGGGAGCCCTCCCGGCCGAAGGCCTGCTCGTGGGCCTCGACCATGAGCTCCACGCCCGCCCGGTCGGTGACCGGCACGATGCGGACGCCGTCGGGCGGCCGGACGTCGCCGAGCTGCTCGCCCGTCTCGGCGATCAGCAGGGTCTCCTGCGGCTCGGGCGTGAACCCGGCCGCCCTCAGCCGCTGTGCGAGATCGGCCGGACGGTCGTGCCCGTGCAGCTTCCACTCGAACTCACGCCCGAGCCCGGTGAAGAAGGCGACCTGTTCCGCGATGGCCTCCTCGGCGTCGGCAGGGTCGAGCTCCGACCAGAGAACGCCGTTCCAGCCGCCGTCCCCGCCGAGGTGACGGACCACCTTCCCGGATCGTTCGACCCGTGCGTCGGAGCTCTCGGGACGTGCGCCTTCGCGCATGTCCCGGTCGTACAGGGCGAGTACCGCGGCATGATCCATGCGCCCACCCCAGCACTCCGGGGCGGCGCGCACAACGCGATTACGGACGCGCGGACGGCCGGCGCCGGCGACCGGGACGGCCGGCCAGGACCGGGCCGCCGGGCGCCGGGCCGCAGACCCCCGACGCGCCGGGGCCTGCGGTCCTGGTCCGAAAGGCGTCGCTCAGCGCTGTGCGCCGGGGCGGAACCTGCGGTACAGCAGCGCGCCGCCGAGCACCATCGCCGTACTGCCCGTCAGCGCGGTCAGGGTGGCGTCGGCGCCCGTGTGGGCCAGCGACGACCGGGCCTCGGGGCCCCTGCTCCCGGACTCGACGGCCGGCGCCGACGGATTGACCTTCGGCCCCGGCTGCACGGGCGGGGCGTGCCGGGTCGGCGGCCGGCGCCCGGGCTGCTCGGGCTTCTCCCCGGAGGTGTTCACCGACGTGTTGCCGAACGCCGGGTCGCCGATGCCGACGACGTTCACGCTGTTGCCGCTGACGTTCACCGGGAGCTGCACCGGCAGCTGGAGGCCGTTGCCGGAGACCACGCCCGGGGAGCCCTCCATGTCGCCCTGCGCGGTGGCCCCGCCGCCGGAGGACGCCCCGGACCCGCCGCGACCGCCGCGACCGTCGTGACCGCCACGGCCGTCATGCCCGCCGCGACCGCCGTGCTCGCCATGCCCGCTTCGCCCGCCGCGACCGCCGTGCGCACCCTGCCCGCCGCGGCCGCCGGAGGCGTCGGCCCCGCCCTTGTTGACACAGGTGTTGCCTGCGGCGGGGTTCAGCACTCCCACCACGTTGACCGTGTTCCCGCACAGGTTCACCGGGAGGTGTACCGGCAGCTGCACCCCGTTGCCGGAGATCAGCCCCGGCGAGCCGGCCGCGACGCCGTTCGCCGTGGAGTCGGCGTGTGCGGGCAGTGTCACAGCCATCGCGCCGGACACCACGGCGACGGCCATCACACCGGTTCGGGTAACCCGCTTCATGGGTCCCTGCCTTCCAGACTTGAATCGCGGGCACTCACCCGCACCCGATAGAACGTCGGCGAAGCGTCCGAGTTATGCCTAAACGCCCTTTCACCCCATCGGGTGTCACCCGCGTCGCACTGCCGGCGGGCCGTGCGCCGGGGACCGCGCGGCTGCCCGGAGGCGGCCTGTCCACCTGCCGCTTATCGTGATCGAGGGCGCCGTTCCGGACCGCTGCGGGCGTCCTTGGAGGCACTGATGCTGGCCAATCTGTCGACGCGGCCCGGGCTGCGGAGCTGTGCCCTCGCCGCGACCGCCGCACTGACCCTGTTCGGCGGCGCGGGCCTGCCGACGGTCGCCGCGAACCGCGCCGCCGACGGGGACGACCGCCCCGACCTGTCCCGGTTCACCGGCCAGAAGGTCGCCTGGTCGGCGTGCAAGGGCGAGGGCATGCCCAAGGACCTGCAGTGCGCGAAGCTGACCGTCCCGCTCGACTACGCCCGCCCTCGGGCGGGCACGCTCGACCTCGCGCTCGCCCGCTACCGGGCCACGGGCGACAGACGCGGTTCCGTGGTGCTGAACTTCGGCGGTCCCGGCGGCGCGGGCGTCCCCGAACTCGCCTACGGCGGCAAGGAGTTCATGGATCTGACGGACGGCTACGACGTGGTCACCCTCGATCCGCGCGGCGTCGGCCGCTCCTCCCCCGTCAGTTGCGGGGACGGCGAGGAGAGCGGGCTGGCCCCGCTGAACGACGACACGGCCATCGCGAATCCGCCGGAGCTCCTCAGCCGGCTCAAACAGGCCGCCGCCGAGTGCGCGGAGCACTCCGGACCGGTCCTGCCGCACATCGGCACCGTGTACGCGGCCCAGGACCTCGACGTCATGCGCCAGGCGCTCGGCGACGGCAAGCTCAACTACCTGGGCTTCTCCTACGGCAGCCGGCTCGGCGCGGTCTACGCGGCCCGGTTCCCCGACAAGGTGGGACGGATGGTCCTCGACGGGGTCGACACCCTCACCGAGCCGCTCACCGAGCAGGGCGTGGCGGGCGCCCGGGGCCAGCAGGTGGCACTCGACGACTTCGTCGGCTGGTGCGTGAAGGACATCGCCTGCCCCTTCGGGCAGGATCCGCGGGTGGCGCGCCAGGAGGTCGTGCGACTCGTCCGCTCGCTCGACGAGGACCCCCTGCCGACCGACTTCGGCGACGACTTCAGCGGGCAGGACCTCGTCGGCGCCCTCGGGCAGGGCCTGTACAGCAGGGAACTGTGGCCGCTGCTGGAGAGGTCGCTGGCCCAGCTGATCGAGAACGGCGACCCCAGCGGGGTCCTCGGCTTCACGACCGGCGGCTTCGCCCGTCCGCTGCCGTTCCCGGTGCCGCTCCCGCTGCCGCCGCGGTCGGCGGTCCGCACCGATCCCTCTCCCGGCGCCCTGGTCGACGCGGAGGACGTCCCGCTCGACAACCTGCCCGCGGCGCTGATGGCGATCAACTGCGCGGACGACCCTGACCGGCCCACCGCCGCCCGGATCACCGCGGACCTCGAACGGCTGCGGGCCGCCTACGACAAGGCGTCGCCGGTCTTCGGCCGCTACCGGCTCAACGAGGTCCTGCTGTGCTACGGCCGCCCCAAGGGCACCGACTACATCCGCGACGAGGTGAAGGACCTCCGCACCCCGAAGATCCTTCTGGTCGGCACGCGGGGCGACCCCGCGACGCCGTACCGCTGGACCGTGGAGACGGCGAAGCGGCTCGGATCGCCGGCCGTGGTGCTCGACAACAAGGGCGAGGGCCACACCGGGTACGGATCGTCGAAGTGCGTGCACCGCAAGGTCGACGACTTCCTGCTGTACGGATCGCTCCCGCCCAGCGGCAGCTCGTGCGGGCCGGACGAGGACGCGGGCTGAGTGCGCCGGTTCCTGCCGCTGCTGTTCGTCGCCCTGTGCGCGGCCGTGACGACGGTCGCGGCGGTCGTCCTGTCCGCCCGGTGGTGGTTCGCGGCCGGGCCGCTGCTGGCGACGGCCTGCCTCGGCGTCCACGACCTGCTGCAGCGCGGCAGCTCCGTGGCGCGCAGTTACCCGCTGGTCGGCCGTCTGCGGTACCCGGCGGCGCGGGCGCTGCCCGGGGGCGGCGGCCCGGGGCGCCCGTCCGTGCCCGCCGGCGAACCGGAGGGCCACGAGCACCACGAGTACCTGGTGCCCTCGCTGCGTCCCGTCGAGGCGGCGGAGGAGCCGCCGGTGGTGCGGGTGGGCGGACCCGACTGCTCGCAGCCGTACGACATGGCCCTGCTGAACGTGTCCGCGATGAGCTTCGGCGCGCTGTCCGCACGCGCGGTCCTCGCCCTCAACCGGGGCGCCGCACTGGGGCGCTTCGCCCAGGACACCGGCGAGGGCGGCCTGTCGGAGCACCATCTGCGCGGCGGCGGCGACCTCGTGTGGGAGATCGGGACGGGGTACTTCGGCTGCCGCACCGCCGACGGCGGCTTCGACGAGCGGGAGTTCGCGGACAAGGCGGCGCTGCCCGAGGTGAGGTGCGTGTCGCTGAAGCTCTCGCAGGGCGCGGCGCCGGGCGGCGGCGCGGTCCTGCCGGGCGTGAAGGTCGGCGTCGAGGTCGCGCGGGAACGGAGGGCGCCGGTGGGCGAGCCCGTGGTGTCGCCGCCCGTCCACCGGACGTTCGCGACGCCGCGCGAACTGGTGCTGTTCGTGGCCTGGTTGCGGGAACTCGCGGGCGGCAAGCCGACCGGGTTCAAGCTGTGCGTGGGCTCGCGGCGGGAGTTCCTCGCGGTCTGCCGGGCGATGGCGGCCGAGGGCGTGACGCCCGACTTCGTGGTGGTCGACGGGTCGGAGGGCGGCACGGGCTCCGCGCCGACGGAGTTCGCCGGACGCCTGGGCATGCCGCTCACCCAGGGGCTGATCACGGTGCACAACGCCCTTGCCGGCGTCGGTCTGCGGGACCGGGTGCGGATCGGGGCGAGCGGACGGGTGGCGTCGGGCTCGGACATCGTCCGGCGGCTCGTGCAGGGCGCCGACTACACCAACGCGGCCCGCGCGATGATGCTCTCCGTCGGCTGCGTGCGGGCCGGGCGCTGCCACACCGGCGCCTGCCCGGCCGGCGTGGCGACGCAGGACCCGTCGCGGGCCCGCGCGCTGCATGTGGCCGACAAGGCCCGTCAGGTCCGGCGCTACCAGCGGGAGACCGTCCGCGACGCGGTGCGGATCATGGCCGCGATGGGCGTGCGGGAGCCGGGCGGGCTCACCCCCGCCCAGCTGGTCCGGCGGACCGGGCCCGGCTCGGAGCGCTCGTACGCGGAGCTGTACGAGTGGCTCGCGCCGGGCGAGCTGCTCGCCGGACCGCCCGAGTCGTGGGCGGCGGACTGGAAGGCGGCCGACCCGGACAGCTTCGGGTGACGTCGCGGCGACTACGCCGACCCGACGGTCACGAAGGCGTCGATCGCCGCGGTCAGCTCGGCCGGCTTCTCCACGGGGAGTTCGTGACCGGCGTCGATGATGCGCACGGTGGCGTCCGGGTAGGCCTTGGCCATCCGCAGCATCTGACGCACCGGCAGCTGGATGTCGTGGTAGCCGTGGATCATCAGCGTCGGGGCCTGGATCTCGCCGACCCGGTCGAGGACGTCGAAGGCCCGCATGGCGCCGTACAGGGTCATGACCACCTCGCGCGGGGTGTCCGCCGACGACTTGACGTACGCGCGGATCTCGTCACGGGGGTAGCCGGGGGCGAAGGCGCGCTGGATGTTGGCGGCGACGAACAGCTTGAACGGGACGAGGGTGGAGACGCCCATCAGCAGTCCTCGCCCCCGGCTGTAGGTCATGCGGCCGATGGAGTTCACCAGCACCATGCGCTCCACGCGCTCGGGGTGGGACAGGGCCACGGTCTGCGAGATCATCCCGCCCATCGAGTGGCCGACCAGCACGAACCGCTCGATCTCCAGGTGGTCGAGGAGGGCGAGGAGGTCCCGCGCCAGCTCCTCGACCGTCTTCACGCCCGCCCCGCTGCTCTCGCCGTGCCCGCGCAGGTCGAGCCGGACGACCCGGCGCCGGCCGGCGAAGTGCGCCACCTGGTGGTCCCAGCGACGCCGGTTGGCCGTCCAGCCGTGCACGAACACCAGGGGCACGGCGTCGCCGTCGCGCGGGCCCTCGTCGTCGTACGTCAGTGCTGCGCCGTCGACATCGAGCTGCGGCATGGAGGCCTCCTGCGGTGCGGTCCCGGTTACTGACGCGTACGGTAACCGGGCCGCGGGCGCCGCCGACACCGGCGGCCGCCAGGGAGACCGAAGCGTGACCGCGCGCCCCACTCCGGCGCCCGTCCTGCCCCGAATGCCCGCTACGCGATTCGGACCTATCGTGCTCGTATGGAGCACGCACTCAGCCCCTCCGCCCTCTCCGAACTGCGCCGCCCGCGCCCCTACCCGGCGGTGTCCGTGCTGACGCCGACCCATCGGCGCGAACCCGACAACGCCCAGGACCGGGTCCGGCTGCGCAACGTCGTCGCGGAGGCGAAGAGACAGCTGGAGCACGATCCGGCGATCACCCGCGACCGGCGCGCCGACGTCGCGGGACACCTCGATCGCGCGCTGGCCGAGGTCGACCTGACGCACAGCGAGGACGGCCTGGTCATCTACGCGGCGCCGGGCGAGCACCAGGTGTGGTCGCTGGCCCGCCCCGTGCCCGAACGGGTCGTGCTCTCCGACACCTTCCTGACCCGCAACCTGGTCGCCGCGCAGGCCGCCGAGCGGCACTTCTGGGTCCTGTCGGTCTCCGCCGACCGCGTCACCCTGTGGAACGGCGGCGCCGACCGGGTGGCCGAGGAGCACACCGGCGGCTTCCCGATGGTCAGGAGCCGGCCGAACTTCGACGCCGAGCGCATGCAGCGGACCGGCGACCTGCCCAGCACGTTCCGCGACGAGGGCACCCGCCACTTCCTGCGCGACGCCGACACCGCCGTGGGCGCACTGCTGCGCGCACACCCGCGGCCGATGTTCGTCACCGGCGAGCACGCGGCGCTGTCGCTCCTCGACGAGCTGGGCGGCGTCACCCGCGACGCGCTGCACATCGCGCACGGCGGACTCTCGCACGGCCCGCCCGAGGCCGTGTGGCAGGCGGTGCGCCCGCTGCTCGACGCGGAGTCCCGCCGGGACGTCGCCTCGATCGCCCGGGTCTTCGACTCGGCGCGGGGGCACCGCATGTTCGCGGCCGGCGTCGACGAGCTGTGGCAGAACGCGCGGGAGGGCCGGGTCCGGCTGCTGGCCGTCGAGGAGAACTACCGGATCACGGTCCGCGACCACGGCGACCACCTCGTCCCGGCCGCGAGCGGCGATCTGGACGCCCGGGAGGACATCGTCGACGAGATCGTGGAGCAGTGTCTGGAGACGGGCGCAGCGGTGCGGTTCGTGCCGGACGGCACGCTCGGCGACATGGACGGCATCGCGGGCGTGCTGCGCTACTGACCGCGGGCCCCTCACGGCCCTGTCCGGCCGCGTTCCCCGGCGGCGTACGCTACGGCGTGATCGTCGACCGGGAGGGGGCGGGCGCGTGGGCGACCTGCTGGGGGTGGCCGTGCTGGGCGCCGGGCACATGGGCGCCGACCACGTGCGCCGCCTCGCCCGTGTGGTGAGCGGAGCGCGGGTCGCCGCGGTGGCCGACCCCGACACGGCGCGCGCCGAGGCGGCCGTGGCCGGCCTCGACGCGGTGACGGTGCACCCGGAGGCGGAGGCCGCGCTCGACGCGCCCGGCGTCGAGGCCGTGCTGATCGCCTCGCCCGGTCCCGCCCACCAGGAGGCGCTGCTCGCGGCGTTCGACCGCGGCCTTCCGGTGCTCTGCGAGAAGCCCATGGCGCCGGACACGGCGGGGGCGCTGCGCGTGCTGGAGGCGGAGGCCCGGCTGGGACGGCGGCTGGCGCAGATCGGGTTCATGCGGCGCTACGACGCCGAGTACCGCAGGCTGAAGGCGCTGCTGGACGACGGGCGGCTGGGCCGGCCGCTGATGCTGCACTGCGTACACCGCAACGTCTCCTCGCCGCCCGACTTCACCAGCGCGATGCTGGTCGACAGTTCGGTGTCGCACGAGATCGACGCCGCCCGCTGGCTGCTCGGGCAGGAGCTGACGTCGGTCACCGTGCTGCGCCCGCGCCCCTCGTCCGGCGCCCCGCAGGGCCTGCTCGACCCCCAGTTCGTCCTCTTCGAGACGGCGGACGGCGCCCTGGTCGACGTGGAGGTTTTCGTCAACTGCGGCTTCGGGTACCAGGTGCGCTGCGAGGCCGTGTGCGAGGCGGGCAGCGCGCGCATCGGCGACGACCACGGCGTGCTCGTGACCGCTCGGGGCGCCGCCGGCACGGAGGTGCCGCAGGACTACCTCGTACGGTTCGCGGACGCCTACGACCGTGAGGTGCAGGCCTGGGTCGACGCCACGCGGCGCGGTCGGGTCACCGGTCCGTCCGTGTGGGACGGCTACGCGGCCTCGGCCGTCGCCGAGGCCGGGGTCCGGGCGCTCGGGAGCGGGGCGCGCGTCGCCGTCGAACTCGCCCCGCGCCCCGGCCTGTACGCCGTCGGCCGTTGAGCCCGGGCTCTCCTCAGACGTTGCCGAGCAGGGCCTGCAGACCCCGGTCGACCGCGCCGGCGACGTCCTCCCCGCCGCGGGCGACGACCGCGTAGCTGCGCAGCAGGAAGCGGCGCAGGGCCGCGGTGTCGAACTGGAGCAGGGCCATCCCGAGCGGTGAGTGGAACTCCATCACCGTGCGGGCCTGCCCGCAGGGCCAGATGTGCACGTCGCCGCTCCCGGCCGGACCGTCCACGCCCTGCTCCAGCAGCCCGCGGCCGAAGGTCCAGGTGACCGGCTCGCCCGCCAGGGAGACCTCGGGCGGGAAGTCGACGTGCACGGCGAACGGATCGGCGGAGTCGTAGCGGAGCGTGGCGGGCACGGGCAGCGCCTGGTCCTCCGCGGTGATCAACCGGGCGCGGACGGGTTGTTCCAGAGTGGTGTCCATGCACATAGGACCTCGCGGAGGCCGATCGCATTACGCCTTTCCCCGCATCAATTAATGTGACCTACATCACACCGCTGGAAGCGTAGAACATACGCCCGTCGAACACCCGGATGACACTCACCCCAACCCCCTCATGAGTCCCTCAAGTCACGTACCCTGTCTACGACTTGAAGCATCTTCGAGGCGTCCGCACCGCACTTCTCCAGCCCTCCGTGAAGACACTGGCATATGCCGGAAGCACCACCGAATCGTGTGTTGCCAAATCCCTTACACCGCGTCGCGGGCTGTGCCACAGTCGTAACGGCCCTCGCGTCAGCCTTCGTCGTACCGTCCCGCATCGGAGAGCCTCATGCCGCCCCACGTCTTCGCGGATCACCCGGCCGCCCAGCCGCCGCCGCGCGGCTCGGTGGACGCGCTGATCTCGCAGACCCGACGGCTCAAGGGCGACATGGACGCCGTACGGCAGGACGCCCAGGGCGACCCGGCGGACCCCGAGGGACGCTGGCAGCGCGCCCTCTACGATCTGGCACGGCACCAACTCGACGATCTCGACGCGCACTTGGCCCAGTTACGCGACGGCCCCCGGCCCGCGCCGCCCGCCGGACCTCCGCCCGCCGCCGCGACGCCCCGGCACGGATCCCTGGTCAGCCGGGTCGGCAGCGCCGAGTGGAACCTGCTGACGGACGAAGCCGTGTGGTCCGAGGAGCTCTTCCGGATCCTCGGCCGCGACCCCGCCACCGCCCCGCTCACCCTCGACGAGCTCCCCTGTCTCGTCCTCGAGGAGGACCGGCCCAAGCTGACCGCCATGGTCACGGACTGCCTGGTCGACGCCCGCCCCATCGACGGCGAGTTCCGCGTCCTTCGCCCGACGGGCGCCCCGCGCACCGTGCACATGATGGGCGAGCCGGTGCTCGACTCCGACGGCGCCACCGCGTCCATGTGGGCCGTGCTCCGGGACGTCAGCGAACTGCGCCGCAACCAGCGCGCGGTGCGCGAGAGCCACGACTCGCTGCAGGCCCGGCAGCAGGCGCAGACCGACCACCGACGGGCGGTCGAGCTGCAGGAAGCCGTCCTCCCCCCGCACCGCGTCCCCCTGCGCCTGCCGCACGAGGGCCCCAGCACACTCGACGTCGCCGCCCGGTATCTGCCCGCCGCCACCACCTCTCTGATCGGCGGCGACTGGTACGACGCGCTCGAACTCCCCGACGACGAGACGCTGCTGAGCGTCGGCGATCTCACCGGACACGGCCCGGCCGTCACCTCGAACACGGCGATGCTGCTGGGGGCGCTGCGCGGCATGGCCATGGCGGGCGCCCAGCCGGACCGGCTGCTGTGCTGGCTGAACCAGTTGCTGGACGCCACCGCCCGACCGGTCCTCGGCAGCGCCGTCTGCTGCCGCTACCGGCCACGGACCCGCACCCTGATGTGGGCGCGGGCCGGCCACCCCGCCCCGCTGCTGTTCCGCGACGGGACGGGTCGCCGGCTGCGCGCGCCGCAGGGCTCCCTGCTCGGAACCGCCCCCCGCACCGCGTACGAGCAGGCCGAGGAGACCCTGCGTGAGGGCGACCTGATCCTGCTGCACACCGACGGCCTGGCCCCCGCCGACCGTCTCCTCGCACTGGCCCCGCGCCTGCACGGAGCGCGCAGCGCCCAGGAGTGCGTCGAAGCGGCCGTGCAGGAGTGCGGCGCGGCCGAACGCACCGACGACGCCTGTGTGCTCGTCGCCCGGGTGACCCGGTAGGCAGCCGGGCGACCCGGTGACGGGCGGCGGGTGACGACGGAGACGACCGACTCGCTCACGCCCGGGCGCTGCCGCCCCCTTTCGCCCCCTTCTGCTTCGGCAGCGCCAGCCTGATCTCCTCGCGCAGCTCGCTGATCCTCGGGGAGCCGGCGTACTGGGCGGTGAGCCGGTACATCTGGCTCAGCCGGTCCCAGGTGCGCCGGGAGGAGTTCGACCCCATCGACATCAGGGCCAACCGTGCGAACCGGTCCGCCTGTTCGGGGTCGTCCGCGATGAAGCAGGCGGACGCCATGGACAGATGGTCGAAGATCTTCGAGCGCTCGCGCCCGTCGACGCGCAACGCCAGGGCCTTCTCCGCGTAGTACTGGGCGTGCGCGGCCGCCTGTGGCTCGAACTCGGCCAGCGTGCGGTAGGCGAGCGCCTGCATCCCGTACAGGTCCTCGTCCTTGAAGGTCTGCATCCAGGACGGCGGGACGACGTCGCCCTTGTCGGAGACGAAGAGGTCCTCCGCCCGGCCGAGGGTGCGCCGCATCGCCTGCCCCTTGCCCATCGCCGCCTGTGCCCAGGCCTCGATGGTGTGGAACATCGCCCGGGTGCGCGGCAGCACCTCCTCGCCGGAGCCGGACTGGGCCAGTTTCATCAGGTCGAGGGCGTCGTCGGGCCGTCCGAGGTGCACCATCTGCCGGGCTGCCCGGGACAGCGCCTCGCCGGCCCTCGGCCGGTCGCCGCCCTCCCGTGCGGCATGGGCGGCGATGACGAAGTACTTCTGGGCGGTGGGTTCGAGGCCGACGTCGTGCGACATCCAGCCGGCGAGGACGGCGAGGTTGGCAGCGACGCCCCACAGGCGTCGCTGCAGATGGGCGGGGTGACGGTAGGCCAGGATGCCGCCCACCTCGTTGAGCTGTCCCACCACCGCCTTGCGTTGCAGCCCGCCTCCGCGGGCCGCGTCCCAGGCCCGGAACACCTCGACCGAACGCTCCAGTTCGTCGACCTCCTCCGCCCCGATGGGGGCGGCCTCGTAGCGGTCGAACCCGGCGGGATCGGCATGATGGACGAGCGGATGGTCGACGGTGGGAGCATCGGCGGAGAGGGTGGGGTCGGTGTGCAGCCAGTCGTGCATGGCGCTGCTGAGAGCTGATCCCGCGGCGAGCGCGGCACCCGCGCCCACCAGACCGCGTCGGTTGAGCATGAGGTCCATTCCCGTGAATTCGGTGAGGACCGCGGCAGTCCGTTCGGGCGCCCACGGCACGCCGTCGGGGTGTTCAGCACTCCCGCCGCCGGGCCGTCTACCTGTACGCCCGTGCCGGACCAGACCGAGGTCTCCTATGGTCACGACACGGCCGAGACGCTCGGTGAACAGGGCCGCCAGCACCCGCGGCACCGGATCGCGCGGGATCTCTCCCGTGTCGATCCACCGCCGCACCCGTGAGGTGTCGGTCGACAGCTGGGGGTGGCCCATGGCCGCCGCCTGCCGGTTGACCAGCCTCGCGAGTTCGCCCTTGGACCAGCCGGCCAGGCCGAACAGATCCGAGAGACGGGTGTTGGGTTGTCCGCTCACGTCAAGCCCCCAGGTTCTCGGCTGAGTTGACAGTAGCCCCGGGAAAGTTGCCGGGCGACTATTCGCCAGGGTTCGCCAGGGTTCGCCAGATGGTGTGCCACTGGGCGACGGGTGTCAGGTAGGAGTGCGCCACCCCGACCCGGTCGCCGAGGGACACTCCCCAGGGTGCACCCGAAAGGGCCGGTCGGGGCAGCGCTCTGACGTCCGGCACACGAAGGGATCTGTTTCCCCCATGTACGCAGCATCGTCCTCCGTGTCCGCCCCGCCCCGGTCGCTGCACACCCGCCCGGGCGGCGGCGGCCCCTATCTCGCCCCCGCGCGAACGGCGGCTCCCGCGCTCGGCGCGGGCGGCGTGCGCCGCCCCGCGGGGCTCGGCACGCAACCGCTCAGCGGGAGGCTCGACCTGTCCGGCCCCCAGGGCGCCCAGCTGCGCGCGGCCATCGCCTCCGTGCACCGCATCTGTCCGGAGTTCGCGCCGGTACAGGTGCTGCGCCGCAGCGGACGTTCCGTGCTGCTGGTCGGCACGACGGGACGCAGCACAGCCGTCGCCAAGTGCTTACTGGACCACTCCCCCGTCTGGGCCGAGCGGATCCGGCACGAAATAGCGGCATACCGCACGTTCGTCCGGCAGCGCCCCCCGGTGCGGGTGCCGAGACTGATCGCGGCGGACCCGGACAACTGCACTCTGGTCATCGAGCGGATGCCGGGGCGGGCGGCCGCCCTGCAGCGGCACCCCGCCGAAGCGCCGCCGCGGGCGGACGTCAGGGCCGCGCTCGGCGCGATCTGCCGACTCAACGCCTGGCGGCCCCCGGCCGGTTCGTTCGACGCGCCGCTGGACTACGCCGCCCGCATCTCCCGCTACCACGAGCTGGGTCTGCTCACCGACCGGGACCTCGGCGACCTGCAGAAGCTGCTGCACGGCATCGCGGCCACCGCGGGGCGACAGGGCATGGGCCAGTTCTGCCACGGCGACGCCCTCCTGTCGAACATCCTCCTGTCACCGGCCGGTCCCGTGCTGGTGGACTGGGAGCACGCCGGCTGGTACCTGCCGGGCTACGACCTGGCGACGCTGTGGTCGGCGCTGGGCGACGCGCCGGTGGCACGCCGTCAGATCAGCCAGATCGCCCAGTCGGCGGGCCCCGCCTCCCGGGACGCCTTCCTGGTGAACCTGATGCTGGTCCTGACCCGCGAGATCCGCACGTACGAGACGGCCGTGCAGCGCTCGATGCACGACACCTCCCCGACGCCCCCGGGGGCGGTCCACGCGGGAGCCGCGCCGTCGGGCGAGGAACAGCGTCTGCTGCTGCGGCGACTGCACGACGACTGCCAGCTGGCCCGCCGCGCCGTACGCGCGGCGGTCGGCACGCGCTGAGCGGGTCTCGGTCGACGGTGCGCCTGAACGGCGGCGCACCGTCGGCTGACGTATGCGGTGTCTTGACGAGGGAATTCATCCCGCTATGGGCATGATTGACGGGTTGTCGGCCCGGCCGCCGGCCGACTGCGGCCGGCCCGCACCCCCGCTCTCTCGCCCAGGAGGCCGCATTGCGCAGACCCGCCACTCCCCCCGGAGCGCACAGACGTACCCGTAGAGCCGCAGGCGCACTCGCGTCGGCGGCTCTCGTCCTGCCGCTCCTCGGCGCCGCCCGCCCGGCCGACGCCGCACCCCGTCCGGTGGACGGCCTCCAGCGGGCCTTCGCAGCCGCGGCAGCCGAGTACCACGTGCCGCAGAGCGTGCTGCTGGGCGTCTCCTACCTGCAGTCCCGCTGGGACGCGCACGCCGGAGCGCCGAGTGTGACCGGCGGCTACGGCCCGATGCATCTCACCGACGTCCGTGCGGCCCTCGCCGCGGTCCCGCGCCACGGCGCCGGCCCGGGGAACCCGCGCGGCGACTCCGCCCGCAAGGACCGCACGACCCGGCCGGCGGCCCCGGCCCCGCACGTCCGGGCGCCGTCGAACGAGCGGCTCCCTGCCCGCCTGAAGACCCTGCCGCGGGCCGCGAAGCTCACCGGTCTCGCCGCCGAGGAGCTGCGCACCGACCCCGCGGCCAACATCGCCGGGGGCGCCGCGCTGCTCGCCGACGCCCAGCGCCGCCTGGGCCGGCCCCTGAGCGCCGACCCGGCCGACTGGTACGGCGCGGTGGCGCGCTTCTCGGGCGCGGACGACACCGCGACCGCCGCCGCCTACGCGAACGACGTGTTCGGCGTGCTGCGCGCCGGCGAACGGCGCACCACGGACGCCGGCCAGAGGGTCGCCCTCGCCGCGCAGCCGCGCCTCGCGACGCGGACGGCCCAGCTGCGCGGGACGGGCCTGCGCCATGTCTCGGCGGCGGGCGCCGAATGCCCGTCCACGGTGTCCTGCGAGTGGATCCCGGCGCCGTACGAGCAGTTCGGGGACGACGACTACGGCAACCACGACATCGCCGACCGGCCCGCCTCGCCCGACATCGACTATCTCGTCGTCCACGACACCGAGGGCGGCTGGGAGGGCGTGCTGGCCTCGGTCCAGGACCCGTCCTTCGTGTCCTGGAACTACTCGCTGCGCGCCACGGACGGGCATGTCGCCCAGCATGTGAAGGCCAAGGACGTGGCCTGGCACTCGGGCAACTGGTACGTCAACTCCAAGTCGATCGGCCTGGAGCACGAGGGGTTCCTCTCCGCCCCGGACTCCTGGTACACGGAGGCCATGTACCGCTCGTCCGCCCGGCTGGTGAAGTACCTGGCCGACAGGTACGACATCCCGCTCGACCGGCAGCACGTCCTCGGCCATGACAACGTGCCGGGCCCGACGGCGGCGAGCATCTCGGGGATGCACACCGATCCCGGCCCCTTCTGGGACTGGCGGCACTACTTCGAGCTGCTGGAGGCCCCCTTCACGGCGACCGCCGACGGCAGCGGCGACCTGGTGACGATCCGGCCGGACTACGCCGCGAACCGGCCGGTGTACACGGACTGCGCCGCCGGCCGGCGAGCCTGCGTCGCGCACGGCTCCAGCGCGGTGCGGCTGTACGCCGACCACGACGAGAAGTCCGCGCTGATCAACGACGTCGGCCAGGGCTCGGGCCCGACCAAGGGCCTCAACGACACCTCGTCACGGGCGTCCACCGGGCAGCAGTACGCGGTCGCCGACCGGTGGGGCGACTGGACGGCAATCTGGTATCTCGGCCAGAAGGCGTGGTTCGAGAACCCGGCCGCGCAGCCGACGGCGGTGCCCGCGGCGGGGCAGGTGGTCACTCCCAGGGACGGCGTGGCGAGCGTCGCGCTGTACGGCCGCGCCTACCCCGAGGCGTCCGCCTATCCGGCGGGCGTCCCGGTCCAGCCGATCTCCGCACTGCCGTACAAGCTGCCCCGGGGCCAGCGGTACGTGGTCGGGGGGAAGGCGCCGGGCGAGTACTACTACGCGACCACCTTCGCCACCGGTTCGCACCGGCTCGTCGTCGGCCGCGAGCAGTACTACGAGATCCAGTACGGCCACCGGGTGGCGTTCGTGAAGGCTGCGGACGTCAAGCTGTTGCCGTCGGATTCCCCGGCCGCCTAGCCCGGCAGACGGGACTTTCGAAACACGCCTCAGGGCATCGCCCCAGGTCCGACCGTGCCTCAGCCCTGCTGGAAAAGCTCCGCCGGGAGCGGCTTCAGCAGGGCGTACAGGTCGTCGGTGATGGGGCGGTCCCAGGCGGCGATGGTCACCAGGACGTTGTCGCTGCGGTCGAACTGCACGCAGGAGACGCGCCCCTCGGACAGCTTCAGCCGGCGCACGATCAGCAGGTTGTCGCCCTGCATCACCGGCATGTCCTCGACGCCGACGACGGTCACCTCCTCGTCGTTCTCCAGCGCGAGCAGCAGCTGGGCCACCTCGAAGGGGATCTCCCCCTCCTCCACCTCACGGGCCGGGGATCCTTCGGGCAGATTGCCGATGATCATCGCGGGGCCGCGACCGCCGAAGAGGTCGTAGCGCAGGAACACGCCCTGGCAGCTGCCGTCGGGGGCGGGCAGCAGCCCGGCGCCCAGATTGCCGGGCCAGTCGCCCGGGTCCATGGCCAGAACGTCGAATTCGGGCCCGGCGGGGGTGGCGCTGCGGCGGCGGAGGAACGACATGCGGCCATGGTACGTGGCCGCGGCCGTTCGGCGACGGGTGGGAGCGTCGCGTTCGGTCGTTTCGACGCGTCCCGGGGACGGCCCGCCCGGCTCCGGTCCCCGGGGGCTGGCCGGTCTCAAGTCAGGTCGAACTCCCCTTCCCGGGCCCCCGACACGAACGCGCCCCACTCGGCGGGGGTGAAGATCAGAGAAGGACTCTGGGGGCTGCCGCTGTTGCGCATCGCGATGAATCCCTCGACGAAGGCGATCTGGACATCCCCCCGCCCCCGGCTGCTGGACTGCCACTCGGCGTTGCTGAGGTCCAGCTCCGGCTTGTTCCAGCCTGTGAGCGGCGGCTGCTGGATGGTGCTCTCGGCCACGTCCGTGCTCCTCCCGGTTCGTCGTCCGCGGGCCAGCCTAGCGACCGGGTCCGGACGCCGACAGAGCACGTGGGAAGGACCTTTCAGGACTCCGGCGGTCGCGCTCCGACGAGCCACATGGAGAAGAACTGCGAGCCGCCCCCGTAGGCGTGCCCGAGGACCCTGCGGGCCCCTTCCACCTGGTGTTCGCCGGCCTGTCCGCGCACCTGGAGCGCCGCCTCCGCGAAGCGGATCATGCCGGAGGCGCCGATCGGGTTGGTGGACAGGACGCCGCCCGACATGTTGACCGGCAGGTCGCCGTCGAGTTCGGTGACGCCGGCCTCGGTGAGCTTCCAGCCCTCGCCCTCGTCGGCGAAGCCGAGGTTCTCCAGCCACATGGGCTCGTACCAGGAGAACGGCACGTACATCTCGACGGCGTCGATGTCCCGACGCGGGTCGCCGATCCCGGCCTGGCGGTAGACGTCCGCGGCGCAGTCCTTGCCGGCCTGCGGCGAGACGGCGTCCTTGCCGGCGAAGAGGGTCGGTTCGCTGCGCATCGCCCCGCCGAGCATCCAGGCGGGCGGGCGGGGCGCGCGGGCGGCGCCGGCCCGGTCGGTGAGGACCATCGCGCAGGCCCCGTCGGAGGAGGGGCAGGTCTCCGAGTAGCGGATCGGGTCCCACAGCATCGGCGAGGCCTGGACCTTCTCCAGGGTGATGTCGTGCTCGTGGAGGTGGGCGTATGGGTTCTTCAGCGCGTTGCGGCGGTCCTTGTAGGCCACCAGGGAGCCGACGGCGTCGGGCGCGCCGCTGCGTCGCATGTAGGCGCGCACGTGCGGGGCGAAGAATCCGCCCGCCCCGGCGAGCAGGGGCTGCTGGAAGGGGACGGGCAGGGACAGCCCCCACATGGCGTTGGACTCGGACTGTTTCTCGAAGGCGAGGGTGAGGACGGTGCCGTGGACGCGGGCGGCGACGAGGCCCGCGGCGACGAGCGCCGTCGAGCCGCCGACGGAGCCCGCCGTGTGCACGCGCAGCATGGGCTTGCCCACCGCGCCGAGCGCGTCGGCGAGGTACAGCTCGGGCATCATGACGCCCTCGAAGAAGTCGGGGGCCTTGCCGATGACGACGGCGTCGACGTCGGCCCAGGTCAGCTCGGCGTCGTCGAGCGCCCGCCGGGCGGCCTCCCGGACCAGCCCGGCGATCGAGACGTCGCGCCGGGCGGCGACGTGCTTGGTCTGGCCGATCCCGACGACGGCCACGGGCTCCTTGCTCATCGCGCATCCCCTTCGAGTACGGCGACCAGGTTCTGTTGCAGACACGGGCCGGACGTGGCGTGGGCGACGGCCCGGTCGGACTCGCCCCGGTGGATGCGGGCGGCGGCTTCGCCCAGGCGGATGAGACCGGCGGCCATCATCGGGTTGGCGGCGAGGGCGCCGCCGGAGAGGTTCACCCGCACGCTGTCGTCGAGCCTCAGCGCCTTGCGCAGGACGATCTCCTGTGCGCTGAACGGGGCGTGCAGCTCGGCCGTGTCGACGGGCCGTTCGAAGACGCCGGCCCGCTCGGCGGCCAGGCGGGTGGAGGGCGAGTCGGTGAGGTCGCGCACGCCGAGCGAGTGGGCCTCGATGCGGTGGTCGACGCCCCGGATCCACGCGGGCCGCGAGCACAGCTCGCGGGCCCGCTCCCCCGCCGCGAGGATCACGGCGGCGGCCCCGTCGCCGACGGCCGGGCAGTCGCCGGTGCGCAGCGGCCGTACCGCGTAGTCGCCCTGGGCGACCGTGCCGCGCAGCTGGGCGTGGGAGTTGAGGGTCGCGACCCGTCGGCTGCGGGCGCCGATCGCGGCGAGGGCGCTCTCGTCGGCCTCGCCCGCGTCGATCAGGGCCTGGGCCTGCAGCGCGGCGAGCGCGACGGAGTCCGGCCACAGGGGGGCGACGTAGTACGGGTCGAGCTGGCGGGTGAGGACGTCGCGCAGGGAGCCGGGCGAGGACTTGCCGTAGGAGTAGACGAGCGCGGTGTCGGCGTCGCCGGTGAGGAGCTTGGTCCACGCCTCGTACAGCGCCCAGGCGCCGTCCATCTCGACGTGCGACTCGGAGATGGGCGGCCAGGCGCCGACGCCGTCGAGGGCGAGGGTGAAGGAGAAGGCACGGCCGGCGAGGTAGTCGCTGGAGCCGGAGCAGGTGAAGTCGATGTCGGCGGTCTTCAGGCCGGTCCGGTCGAGGACGCTGTGCAGGACCGGCATGAGCATCTCGACCTCGGAGAGCTCGTCGGTGGTGCGCAGGACGTCGGTCTGCGCGAAGGCCACGATCGCGATGTCGCGGACGCCCGGGGTTTCCTCGCGGGTCACAGCAGCTCCTTGTAGGCGTCGTAGTCCGCGTCGGGTTCGCCGGTCGGCCGGTAGTGGTCGGGGTAGCGGGCCCCGTCCGTCCACACGGGTTCGACGCGCAGGCCCATGCGGACCTGGTCGTAGGGGATGCCGCCGATGCGGCCGTGCAGGGCGAGGCCGGCGCCGTCGAGGGCGATGTGGGCGTAGACGTAGGGGACTTCGATGTCGAGATTCTTCGCCTTGATGTTCACGATGCAGAAGGTGGTGACGGTGCCGCGCGGTCCGACCTCGACCTGCTCGGCGGTGGGCACTCCGCAGGTGGGGCAGGCTCCGCGCGGCGGGACGTACACCTTGCGGCAGGACGGGCAGCGTTCGCCGACGGTGCGCCGGGTGGAGAGGGCGTCGATGTACGCGGACTGGGCCCGGCCGGGCGAGTAGGTGTAGTCGAGCCGGGCGGGGGCGACGATGCCGGTGACCGGGTCCGTGAACTCGCCGGTGACGCCGGTGGGTTCGGCCGGTCCGCCGTCGTGGGGCTCGAAGCAGGCGATGTCGGTGATGGCGCCGGTGCGGTTCTCCGCCCAGCGGATCCGGACCCGCATCCCGGTGTGGACGGCGTCGGGGCCGGGGGCGTCGAGGGCGTGCAGGAGGGCGGTGCCGGCGCCGTCGAGCCGGACCAGGACCCAGGCGAACGGGGTGGCGAGGGGCTGGCCGCGTCGGGGGGCGTGGTTCCAGGCCCAGGTGGTGACCGTGCCGGTGGCGGCGACCTCGACGAGCTCGTGGAGCTCCTCGGCGGTGACGGGGTCGTACTCGACGGGCGGGACGAGGGTGCGGCCGTCGCCGGTGCGCACGCCGAGGACGACGCGTTCGCGCAGGCCGGTGAGGAAGGCACTCTGGACGGGGCCGAGGGACCGGGTGAACGGGAACTCGACGACGAGCGGAGCTTTGAGCACTTCGGGCATCGGAGCTGCCTCCCTGGGAAGCCGACGTCAGCGGGAGCGCCCCGAAGGGGGCGCGGGGAACTGCGCGGCCAGCCGCAACGGACCCGCAGTAGGTGGCGAACTGCGCTTACCGCCCTCTCGCCCGGCGGAGCGTCACGTGCGTCGGTAGACCGGCGCCCGTTTCTCCGCGAAGGCACGGGCGCCCTCCTTCGCGTCGTCGGTGTCGAACACCGGCCAGCCGCGCGCCAGTTCGGCGACCAGCCCGTCGGCCTCGGTCAGCTCGGCGGCCTCGTACACGGACGCCTTCACGGCCTCCACGGCGAGCGGCGCGCAGGCGTTGACGCGTTCGGCGATCTCCAGGGCCGTCTCGAGCGCGGCGCCGTCGGGCACGACGTGTCCGATCAGGCCGACGTCGGCTGCTTCCCGGGCGCTGTAGGGCCGGCCGGTGAGCAGCATCTCCAGGGCGTGGGTGCGCGGGATCTGCCGCGGCAGACGGACCGTGGACCCGCCGATCGGGAACAGGCCGCGCCTGACCTCGAAGAGGCCGAAGGTGGCGGACTCCCCCGCGACGCGGATGTCGGTGCCCTGGAGCATCTCGGTGCCGCCCGCCACGCAGTGGCCCTCGACGGCGGCGATCACCGGCTTGCGGGGGCGGTGGTGGCGCAGCATCGCCTTCCAGTGCAGGTCCGGGTCGGCCTTGAGGCGGTCGCGGTGCTGCTCGCCCTCCATGCCCTTGCCGGCGAGCGCCTTGAGGTCCATGCCGGCGCAGAAGCAGCCGCCGGCGCCGGTGAGGACGACCGATCGGACCGAGTCGTCCGCGTCGGCCTCGAGCCAGCCGTCGTACAGGCCGACGAGCATGCCGATCGAGAGCGCGTTCTTGGCCTTTGGCCTGTTGAGCGTGAGCACCAGTGTGGCGCCCTCGCGCCGCACGGTGAGGTGTTCGGTACCGCCCATCTCAGATCTCCCCTCGGAAAGAACGAGAACAGGTTGCAGGAGGCGTGATGGCACTTCAAGGGTTTTCTGACAGTCAGTCAGATTTCTTGTCCGGAGCCCTTCCCACTTGCCGCGCCCTTTGCTCTGATGACCGGCGAACCGTCTGGGAGCCAGGCCGTCGCGAGGTCAGGAGGAACGGTGGAGTACAACCTTGCCGACCTGTTCGAGTCCGTCGTGGACGTGGCGGCCGAGCGTGAGGCGCTCGTCCACGTCGACCACCCGGGCTCGGGCGCGCAACGCCGACTGACGTACGCGGAGCTGGACGCCGCGGCCAACCGCATCGGCCACCACCTCCTCGACAGCGGGATCCGCCCCGGCGAGCACCTCGGCCTGCACCTGTACAACGGCGTCGAGTACCTGCAGACGGTGCTGGGCTGCCTCAAGGCCCGGATCGTGCCGGTCAACGTCAACTACCGGTACGTCGAGGAGGAGCTGGTCTATCTCTACCGGGACGCCGATCTGGCCGCGCTCGTGTTCGACGCGGAGTTCACCGACCGGGTGGCGGCCGCGCTGCCGCAGGCTCCGGCGCTGCGGCATCTGATACGGGTCGGGCCGGCGGGCGAGGGGGTCGTGTCCTTCACGGACGCCGAGGCGGGCGGCTCCCCCGGACGCGGCTTCCCGGCCCGCTCGGGGGACGACCAGTTCATCATCTACACGGGTGGCACGACCGGCATGCCCAAGGGCGTGATGTGGCGTCAGGAGGACCTGTTCTTCGCGGGCCTCGGGGGCGGGGCGCCGACCGGGGAGCCGGTGAAGAAGCCGGAGGAGCTCGCCGAGCGGGTCGCCGCGGGCGGCTTCGGGATCACCTTCTTCCCCACTCCCCCGCTGATGCACGGCACGTCGACCCTCACCGCTTTCATCGGCTTCAACTTCGGCCAACGGGTCGTGCTGCACAGCAAGTTCGTGCCCGAGGAGGTGCTGCGCACCATCGCCGAGGAGAAGGTCAACGCCATCTCCCTGGTCGGCGACGCCATGCTGCGGCCGCTGATCGACGCGCTCGAGGGTCCGATGCGGGGCACGGACTGCTCGTCCGTGTTCAGCGTCTCCTCGTCCGGGGCCATCATGTCGGACACGGTCCGCCGGCAGTTCCGGGCCCTGATGCCGAACGCGACGCTGCTCAACAACTTCGGCTCCTCCGAGTCCGGCTTCAACGGCACGGCCACGGAGGACTCGGGCCCCGAGCGCGGCTTCCGCGTCCGGGTCAACTCCCGTACCCGCGTGGTCGATCCGGCCACTAAGGAGGTGGTCGCGCCGGGCGAGATCGGCCGGGTCGCCCAGTGCGGCCACGTACCCCTCGGCTACTACAACGACCCGGTGAAGACCGCCGAGACGTTCTTCGAGAAGGACGGCGAGCGCTGGGTCCTGCTCGGTGACATGGCGACGGTCGACGAGGCGGGCGTGGTCGTCGTGCTCGGCCGCGGCTCGCAGTGCATCAACACCGGCGGCGAGAAGGTGTACCCCGAGGAGGTCGAGCAGGCGCTGAAGGCGCATCCGGACGTGTACGACGCCCTGGTGGCCGGGGTGCCGGACGCGACGTGGGGCGCCCGCGTGGCGGCGGTGGTCCAGGTGCGGCGGGGCGCCCCGCCCCTGTCCCTGGAGGACATCCAGACCCACTGCCGCACCCGCCTGGCCGGCTACAAGATCCCGCGTCGGCTGGTGCTCACCGAGTCCATCCGGCGCTCCCCGAGCGGGAAGGCGGACTACCGGTGGGCGCGGGAGGCGGCGGTGGCGGAGAACTCCTGAACGCGATCCGCGGGCAAAACCCGTAGCCGAACTCTTGCCTGAGGGCCTCGGTCCTGGATTACTGATCCCGAGGAAGATCGACCGAATGATCGGTCGCCCTTTTTGGCACGATTCTGGTGAGGGAGACCCTCGATGGCCGACACGGGGAACACGCTGGACGACGGCGAGCGCCTCACCGAGGACGCCCTGCGCGCGCGGCAGCTGGAGCGTCTGCGCGCCTCACTGCGTCACGCGTACACCGGCGTGCCCTTCTACCGCGAGGCCTTCGACAAGGCGGGCGTCCACCCGGACGACTGCCGCGACCTCGCCGACCTGGCCCGCTTCCCGTTCACCGGCAAGGCCGACCTGCGCGCGCACTACCCGTACGGCATGTTCGCCGTCCCCAGGGAGCGCATCCGCCGCATCCACGCCTCCAGCGGCACCACGGGCCGCCCGACGGTGGTCGGCTACACGGACGCCGACCTGTCCCTGTGGGCGGATCTGGTGGCCCGTTCGATCCGTGCGGCGGGCGGCAGGCCGGGCGACACGGTCCATGTGGCGTACGGCTACGGCCTGTTCACCGGAGGCCTCGGCGCGCACTACGGCGCCGAACGCCTCGGCTGCACGGTGATCCCGGCCTCCGGCGGCATGACGTCCCGTCAGGTACAGCTGATCCAGGATCTCGAGCCCCGGGTCATCATGGTGACCCCGTCCTACATGCTGACCCTGCTGGACGAGTTCGAGCGGCAGGGCGTCGATCCGCGCGCCACCTCGCTGCGGGTGGGGATCTTCGGCGCCGAGCCCTGGACCGAGCGGATGCGGCAGGAGATCGAGCAACGGTTCGCGATCGACGCGGTCGACATCTACGGACTGTCGGAGGTGATCGGGCCCGGGGTGGCGCAGGAGTGCGTGGAGACCAAGGACGGGCTCCACGTCTGGGAGGACCACTTCTATCCCGAGGTGGTCGACCCGATCACCGGCGAGGTCCTGCCGGACGGCGAGGAGGGCGAGTTGGTGTTCACCTCGCTCACCAAGGAGGCCATGCCGATCGTCCGGTACCGCACCCGGGACCTGACACGGCTGCTGCCGGGCACGGCCCGCGTCTTCCGCCGCATGGCGAAGGTGACCGGCCGCAGCGACGACATGGTCATCCTGCGCGGCGTGAACCTCTTCCCCACCCAGATCGAGGAGATCGTGCTGCGCACTGCGGCCGTCGCGCCCCACTTCCAGCTCCGGCTGACCCGTGAGGGCCGCCTCGACGCCCTCACGATCCGCGCGGAGGCCCGCCGCGACGCCACGCCCGCCGACCGCGACTCGGCCGCCCGGGCCATCGCGGCCGCGGTGAAGGACGGCATCGGCGTGTCCGCTGCCGTGGAGATCGTCGACCCGGAGTCGTTGGAGCGGTCGGTGGGCAAGATCAGGCGGATCGTGGACCTGCGGCCCCGTGAGTGACGAGGGCCGCGCGGCTCACGAGCCGAACCGCTCGCGCAGCTCCCGCTTGAGGATCTTCCCGCTGGCGTTGCGCGGGAGTCCGTCGACGAAGAGCACCCGTTTGGGGACCTTGAACGACGGGAGCCTCTCCCGTGCGTGCGCGATGAGCTCCTCCTCGGTCACCTCGCCGCGCGCGACCACCACCGCGGTCACCGCCTCGATCCACTTCTCGTCGGGCAGCCCGATCACGGCCGTCTCCGCGACGGCGTCGTGGGCGTACAGGACGTCCTCGACCTGGCGTGAGGCGACCAGTACGCCACCGGTGTCGATGACGTCCTTCACCCGGTCGACGATCGTGAAGTAGCCGTGGGCGTCGCGCACGGCGAGGTCCCCGGAGCGGAACCAGCCGTCACGGAAGGCCGCGGCGGTCTCCTCGGGCTTGTCCCAGTAGCCCTCGCACAGCTGCGGGGAGCGGTAGACGATCTCGCCGGGCGTCCCGTCGGGCACCTCCGCGCCGTCCTCGTCGACGACCCGGGCGTCCACGAACAGCACCGTGCGCCCGCAGGAGTCCAGGCGCCCCTTGTGCTCGTCGGGGGCGAGGACGGTGGCGAGCGGACCGATCTCGCTCTGCCCGAAGCAGTTGTAGAAGCCGAGCTTCGGCAGGCGTGCGCGCAGCCGCTCCAGGACGGGCACCGGCATGACCGACGCGCCGTAGTACGCCTTGCGCAGGCCGCTCAGGTCACGCTCGTCGAAGTCGGGGCGGCCCGCGAGTGCGATCCACACGGTCGGCGGCGCGAACAGGCTGTCGACGCGGTCCGCCTCGATCAGGTCGAGGAGAAGGTCGCCCTCGGGGGCGTCCAGCACGAGGTTGGTCGCGCCGACCGCGAGGTAGGGCAGCAGGAACACGTGCATCTGCGCCGAGTGGTACAGCGGCAGGGCGTGCGCGGGACGGTCGCCGGCGCTCAGGTCGAGGGCGGCGATGGCGCTCAGGTACTCGTGCACCAGGGCGCGGTGCGTCATCATCGCGCCCTTGGGCAGGGCCGTCGTGCCGGAGGTGTAGAGCAGCTGCACCAGGTCCTCGGGGCGCGGCTCGGGACCGTCGTACGGGTCGGCCGCGGGCAGCAGGGCCAGCAGCGAGTCGTCGGCGTCGCGCAGGGCCCGGGCGCGCACGCCGTCCGGGAGTCGGGCCGCGAGGTCGGGATCGGCGAGCACCAGCGCGCTGCCCGACTGGCGGAGCACGTACGCCAGGTCGTCGCCGGTCAGGTTCTGGTTCACGGGGACGTGGACCAGGCCGGCGCGGGCGCAGGCGAGGAAGGCGATGAGGTAGGCGTCGGAGTTGTGGCCGTAGGCCCCGACCCGGTCGCCGGGGGCGAGGCCGGCGCCGAGCAGGACGCTCGCCGCGCGCGAGACGGCCTCGTCGAGCTCCTCGTAGGTCCAGGTGCGGTCGCGGTACTCGATCGCGACGCGCGCCGGGGTGCGGCGGGCGCTGCGCCGCAGCACCCCGTCGACCGTGCTGCCGTGTCCGGGCGTCATGACCATGATCCTCGGGTGAGGGCCGGGGCAGGTCAAGTCGCCGTGTCGGGACCGGGACCGGTCGGGCCGCTCCCGACGCCGGCGCCGCAGGCCCGGCCCGAGCGCTCCTGCCGGCCGGCACGGGCCCGGACCGCCGCGCACTGCGGCCGGGCCGTCGCCGAGCGGCCGGGCCGGGCCCTCGTCGAAGGGGCGTCGACGTGCCGTTGGCCGTCCGTGGTCATACGGGGCGCGTCCGACCCTCCCAGTACGGCTCCCGCAGCCGCCGCTTGTACAGCT
The DNA here is from genome assembly GCF_040299045.1 of Streptomyces sp. NPDC001027. Taxonomy (NCBI): domain Bacteria; kingdom Bacillati; phylum Actinomycetota; class Actinomycetes; order Kitasatosporales; family Streptomycetaceae; genus Streptomyces; species Streptomyces sp. NPDC001027. The sequence continues at coordinate 38,870 of NZ_JBEPBI010000022.1, read as the reverse complement.
TGCCGTTGGGATCGCGGGGCATCTCGGCGAGGAAGTCGATGCTCCTGGGCCGTTTGTAGCCGGCCAGCCGGTCGGCGCAGTGGTCGAGGAGCGCGGCGGCGAGGGCGGGTCCCGGCTCATGGCCGGCCGCCGGTTCGACGACGGCCTTCACCTGCTCGCCCCAGTCGTCGTGCGGGATGCCGAAGACGGCGGCGTCGGCGACGGCCGGGTGGGCGAGCAGGACGGACTCGATCTCGGCGGGGTAGACGTTGACGCCGCCGGAGATGATCATGTCGATCTTGCGGTCGCGGAGGAACAGGTAGCCGTCCTCGTCGAGCACGCCGAGGTCACCGACGGTGAAGAAGTCGCCGATGCGGTTCTTGCGGGTCTTGTCCTCGTCCTTGTGGTAGGCGAAGCCGCCGGTCGTCATCCTCATGTACACGGTGCCGAGTTCACCGGCCGGCAGCCGTTCGCCGTCGTCGTCGAAGACCGCCAGCTCGCTGATGGGCCACGCCTTTCCGACCGTGCCGGGCTTCTTCAGCCAGTCCCCCGCGGTGGCGAACGCGCCGCCGCCCTCGCTGGCCGCGTAGTACTCCTCGACCGAGTGGCCCCACCAGTCGATCATCGCCCGTTTCACATGGTCGGGGCAGGGCGCGGCGCCGTGGATGGCGTGCCGCATCGACGACACGTCGTAGCGCGCCCGCACCTCCTCGGGGAGGGCGAGCAGCCGGTGGAACTGGGTGGGGACCATGTGGGTGTGGGTGCAGCGGTGGCCGTCGATCAGCCGGAGCATCTCCTCGGGCGTCCACTTGTCCATCAGGACCAGTCGGTGGCCGATGTGCAGGGACGCGCCCGCGAACTGGAGCACCGCCGTGTGGTAGAGCGGCGAGCAGACGAGATGCACGTTGTCGTCGAAGGGCTTGATGCCGAAGATGCCGAGGAAGCCGCCGAGGTACGCCTCCTCGGGCGGTTTGCCGGGCAGCGGCCGCCGGATGCCGCGCGGGCGGCCCGTCGTGCCCGACGTGTAGTTCATGACCCACCCGAGGGTGCGGTCGGCGGGCGGCGAGTCGGGTTGTCCGGCGAGGAGTTCGGCGTACGGCCGGAACCCGTCGACCGCACCGACGGCGTACCGCTGACCGGCGGGCAGCGACGCCTCGTCGGCGGCGCGGCGGGCCTGGTCGGCGAACCGTTCGTGGGCCAGCAGCACCTTGGCGCCGGAGTCGGAGACGATCCAGGCGATCTCGGGACCCGTCAGGTGGTGGTTGACCGGGACGAGGTAGAACCCGGCCTGGCTGGCGGCGAGGTGGGCGGTGAAGAACTCGGCCGAGTTGGGCAGGACGACGGCGAAGGCGTCGCCGCGTTCCAGCCCGGCGGCGCGCAGACCGTGCACGAGCCGGTTGGCGGCGGCGTGCAGGCGTCCGGCGGTCCACTCCTCGCCGTCCGGGGCGGTCAGGACGACGCGGTCGGGGTCCAGGGTCGCCTGGGCCCAGAATCCCGCGGGGGGCGTGCTGGTCACTGGCCGCTCCTTCCGGCGATGCGGTTGACGCGGTCGACGGCTTGCTCGAAACCGCGGGTGAGGTCGTCGAAGACCTCCTGCACACTGCGGACCTCGTTCATCCGGCCGACGATCTGGCCGACCGGGGTGCCGAGCAGCGGGTCGACCTCGTACTTCTGGATGCGGGAGACGGCCTCGGCGACCAGCAGGCCCTGCAGGGGCATCGGGAGGGCGCCGGGGCCGTCGGGGCCGTCCCAGGCGTCGGTCCACTCGGTGCGCAGCTGGCGGGCGGGTTTGCCGGTCAGGGCGCGGGAGCGGACCGTGTCGCCGGAGCCGGCCGCGAGGAGCTTGCGGGTGAGGGCGGGCGAGTGCAGGTCGGCCTCCGCGGTGGTCAGCCAGAGCGACCCGAGCCAGACGCCCTGGGCGCCCAGCGCGAGGGCCGCGGCGATCTGCCGCCCGCTGCCGATGCCGCCCGCGGCGAGGACCGGCAGCGGAGCGACCGCGTCGACGGCCTCCGGGGTGAGCACCATGGAGGCGATCTCGCCGGTGTGGCCGCCCGCCTCGTATCCCTGGGCGACGACGATGTCGATGCCCGCGTCCTTGTGCTTGCGCGCGTGCCGGGCGCTGCCGGCGAGGGCGGCCACGAGGACGCCCCGCTCGTGGGCGCGGGCGACGACGTCGGCCGGCGGTGAGCCGAGGGCGTTCGCCAGCAGCCGGATCGGATAGTCGAAGGCGACGTCGAGCTGGCTGCGGGCGACCTGCTCCATCCAGCCGGTGATCCGCCACCCCGAGGCCTCGCCCTCGGCCAGCTCGGGCACCCCGTACGCGGCGAGGGTGTCGCGCACGAACGTGCGGTGCCCCTCGGGGATCATCGCCTCGACGTCGGCCTCGGTCACCCCTTCGACCTTCTTGGCGGGCATGACGACGTCGAGCCCGTACGGCCGGCCGTCGACGTGCGCCTCGATCCAGTCGAGGTCGCGTTTGAGGTCGTCGGGGTCGGTGTAGCGGACCGCGCCGAGCACGCCGAAGCCGCCCGCGCGGCTGATGGCCGCGGCGACTGCGGGGAACGGCGTGAAGCCGAAGACGGCGTGCTCGACTCCCAGTTGTGTGCTCAGCTCCGTCTGCATGGGCGCAGGATGCCGCAGCTACGCGGACGACGGAAGAGGTTTTCTGATAGGCCGTCAGATTCTTGCCGACCGAGGCCCGCCCGGACGGCCGCTCGGATGCCCGAGCGGGTTGCCGGATCGGATGCCGGGCCGGGCGCCTGGCCGGGCGCCGACTCGGATGCCTGGCCGACGCCTGAGCGGGCGCCGGATCTGACCGCCGTCGTCAGACTCCGGCGTGCTCCTCGAGCACCGCCATGGCGGCGTTGTGCCCCGGCACGCCGCTCACGCCGCCGCCGCGCACCGCGCCGGCCCCGCACAGGAGCACGTTGGCGTGCGGAGTCGACACCCCCCAGCGCCCCGCGCCCTCTTGGGCGTAGGGCCAGCTCAGGTCGCGGTGGAAGATGTTGCCGCCGGGCAGCCCGAGGTCGCGCTCCAGGTCGAGCGGGGTCCTCGCCTCGATGCAGGGGCGACCGTCGGCGTCCGTGGCCAGGCAGTCCGCCAGGGGCTCGGCGAGATGGGCGTCCAGCTGGGCGAGGGTCGACCGCAGCAGTTCCTCGCGCACGCCGTCGTTGTCCCGTGCGAAGAGCCGGGCGGGCGTGTGCAGTCCGAACAGCGTCAGCGTCTGATACCCCCGCTCGACCAGCTCCGGGCCGAGGATGCTCGGGTCGGTCAGGGAGTGGCAGTAGATCTCGGAGGGCGGGGCGGCGGGCAGTTCCCCGGCGGCGGCCTGGGCGTGGGCGGCCGCCAGCTGACCGTAGCCCTCGGCGATGTGGAAGGTGCCGGCGAACGCCTCCCGCGGGTCGACGGAGCTGTCCCGCAGCCTCGGCAGCCGCTTCAGCAGCATGTTCACCTTGAGCTGGGCGCCTTCGGCGGGGGCCGGCGGCGCGTCGCCGGTGAGGGCCGCGAGCGCCTGCGGCGAGGCGTTCACCAGGACGTGCCGGGCCACGGCGACGCCCTCGCCGTCGGCCGTGCGGTAGGCGACCTCCGCCGTACGGCCGTCCGTGTCGATCCGCACGGCCTCGTGGCCGGTGGCGAGGACCGCGCCCGCGTCGCGGGCGGCGGCGGCCAGCGCGTCGGTGAGCGCGCCCATGCCGCCGACGGGGACGTCCCAGGCGCCGGTGCCGCCGCCGATCACGTGGTAGAGGAAGCAGCGGTTCTGCTGGAGCGAGGGGTCGTGGGCGTCGGCGAAGGTGCCGATGACGGCGTCGGTCAGGACCACGCCGCGCACCAGGTCGTCCGCGAAGCGCTCCTCGACGGCGACGCCGATGGGCTCCTCGAACAGGGTCCGCCACGCCTCCTCGTCGTCGACGCGCGAGCGCAGCTCCTCGCGGGACGGCAGCGGCTCGGTGAGCGTGGGGAACACCCGCTGGGCGACCCGCCCGGTCATCTCGTAGAAGCGCTCCCAGGCCGCGTACTCGCGCTCGCCGCCGGTCAGCCTCGCGAACGCCTCCTGTGTGCGACGGGCGCCGCCGCCCACGAGCAGGCCGGTGGCCCGTCCGTCGCGCTCCACGGGCGTGTACGAGGAGATCGTGCGGCCCTGGACGCGGAAACGGAGCCCGAGGTCCCGCACGATCTTCTGCGGCAGCAGGCTGACCAGGTAGGAGTAGCGCGAGAGCCGTGCGTCGACCCCGGCGAACGGCCGGGTGGAGACGGCGGCGCCCCCGGTGTGGTCCAGTCGCTCCAGCACCAGCACGGACCGTCCCGCGCGCGCCAGGTAGGCGGCGGCGACCAGGCCGTTGTGCCCGCCGCCGACGACGACGGCGTCGTAGACGCGGCGTCCCCGGTGATCCCGCCGATCGTGATCGCCCTCGTGTCGCTGTCCCTGGTGTCCCTCGTGTGCGGCCATGGTTCTTCGTAACACGAGCCGATCAAGGTCGGCCAGAGGGAGCGGCAGCGGCCCGCGCTCCGGCTTGCGGCGGCGCAAGCCGCAGCACAGTCGGCGCGGTCGGCTCCCCTACGATCGTCATGGTCTCAAGTCCGTTGAGGCGCAAGCGCGTTGGATCGAGGGGGAGCCCATGACCGCCCAGACGCCCGCCACGCCCGCGGCCGAGCCCCGCAACTGCGCCGCCCTGCTGGTCAACCGGCGCGGCCAGTACCTCCTGCATCTGCGGGACGCGCACAAGCCGATCTGTGACGCGGGCCTGTGGTCGCTGCCCGGCGGGGCGTGCGAGGGCGACGAGACGCTCGAGGAGGCCGTCGCCCGCGAACTGCTGGAGGAGACGGGTCTGGTCCTCGAGGGGCTGACCCGGTACACGGTCGTCGACGGCATCCAGATCTTCCTTGGCGGCTGGGACGGCGATCCCTCGCGGCTGCCGGTCACCGAGGGCATCATGTTCGCCTTCTTCGACGCGGCGACCACCGCGCACCTGACGATGGCGCCGGGCGCCGCGCAGGTCATCGCCGATCACCTGGCAGCCCCCGTCGCGCCGACGCCCCAGCCGCCCGTACGGCGGACCGTCCTCAACGCCGTCGGCGTCCACCTCTATCTGGAACGCGACGGCGAGATCCTCCTCGGACTGCGCCACCCCGACTCGCCCTTCGCGCCCCTGCACCACCACTTCCTGGCCGGGCACTGCGAGCAGGAGTCCGCGGTGGCGTGTCTCGTCCGCGAGGCCCGGGAAGAGGCCGGACTGGAGATCGCGGCGCGGGACATCGAGCTCGCGCACGTCGTGCACGTCGCCGACTCGTCCGCCGCCCGACCGCGCCTGCAGCTCGTCTTCCGGGCCCGGCGCTGGGGCGGCGAGCCGCGGCTGCTGGAGCCGGACAAGTGCCTGAGCTGGGACTGGTGGCCGCTGGACGCGCTGCCGGAGCCGATGGTCGCCTACGCGCGCACGGCCGTCGCCGGGATCCGTGCCGGGCGGCCCTACTCGGAGCTGGGCTGGGAGTGGCAACCGGCCCCGGCGTGACGGCGGGCGCCGGCGGGGCGGGCCGGGGTCGGGCCTGTCGTCGTGCGGCGCGCGGCGGCGGTCCGGGCGCGGCCGGTTCACGGGATCTGCGCGCCGTCCGGGGTCGGGACGGCCACGAGGGTCGGCCGGGGTATCCACTCGTCGGTGAGCGCAGCACCGGCGTCCGGGCGCGCGCGCCGCGGTCCGGTGCTCACGGCAGGGTGGCCGACGGTCATGCCCCGGGTCCAGGACGGCAGGCGGGGGCCGCCGCCGTCCGCCGCACGGCGTTCGGGCGGCCTCGGCCCGGGCCGCGACGGCACGGGCGCGGTCGGGCGGCCCGGCGTGCTGCGGGCCTCGGCGAGACGCTGGACGATCTCCCGGGCGTCGTCGGGGCGCTGGGACGGCTGCTTGGCGAGCAGGTCGAGGATGATCCGGTCGAGGTGGGCCGGCAGCTCGGCGCGGTGCTCGCGCGGCGGCCGGGGCGGGGTGTCCCGGTGCCCGACGAGGATCGCCCAGGGGTCGTCCAGGTCGAACGGCGGGCGGCCGGTGGCGATCTCGTAGAGCACGCATCCCAGCGAGTACAGGTCGCTGCGCCGGTCGACCTCCTCCCCCGCGATCTGCTCCGGCGACATGTAGTGCGGGGTGCCCATGGCGATGCCGGTGCCGGTGAGCCGGGAGGTGAAGCCCACGTCGTGGCTGAGGCGGGCGATGCCGAAGTCGCAGATCTTCACGGTGCCGTCGCCGAGGCGCACGATGTTCGCCGGCTTCAGGTCGCGGTGCACGACGCCCTGCCGATGGGTGTAGTCGAGGGCGCCGGCCACCTGCTCCGCGATGTCGACGACCTCCGGCACGGGCAGCGGCCGGCGTTCGCCGTCGTCCAGCAGCTGGCACAGGTTGCGGCCGTCCAGGAGCTCCATGACGAGGAAGAGGACGCCGTCGTGGTCGCCGAAGTCATGGACGACCGTCACCCCGCGGTGCTGGAGAGCGGCGGCCACCCGCCCCTCGCGCCGGAACCGCTCGCGCAGCACGCTGCCCGACGAGGGGTCGTGGTGCGGTCCGGCCGGTTTGAGGCACTTCACGGCGACCTGCCGGCCGAGGGACTCGTCGCGGGCCCGCCACACCTCGCCCATGCCACCGCGTCCGATCCGGTCCAGCAGCCGGTACCGGCCCTGGATCAGCCTGCTCTCCGCCATGGTGTGCCGCCCCCGTCGCCTTCCTGCCCTCCCCCGAGGGTTCAGTATGGCCGCCTATCGTCGCACCTTGTACGGCGCCGGTCGGCTTTCGGGGCCCAGTCTCGCCATCGCCCGCAGGATGTGTCTGGGCGGGAGCTGCCATCGCAGACGCGCGGGAACACAGCGCAGCGCGGCGCCTGTGGCGCGCAGCCGGCGGGTGACGACGTCGGGTTCGGGGGCCGGTCTGCCGTACAGCGCGTGGGCGTACGGCGGCAGCGAGGCGTACGCCAGGTTCGCGACGCGCTGCCACAGCACCTCGCGCGCCGGGACCAGCAGGGGGTGGACGGGCGGGCGGCGCAGGAAGTCGTCGACCTCGCGGGCCTCCTCTCCCGCGGCGAGCTCGGGGAGGATCCCGTCGAAGTAGGCCGCCATCGCCGCCCGGTCGGCGGGCACGGTCTCGGGGTCGAGGCCCACCAGACGGGCGCTGACGCGGTGTTCGCCGAGGTAGCGGTCGGCGTCCTCGTCGGTGAGCGGACAGCCGGAGCGGCGCAGCACGTGCAGATACGAGTCGATCTCGGCGCAGTGCACCCACAGCAGCAGTGCGGGCTCGTCGACGCCGTACCGCTCCCCCGTCTCCGGGTCGGTCGCGGACAGCTTGCGGTGGATCCTGCGGACCCGGGCGCCCGCCTCCTCGGCCGCTTCGGCCGTGCCGTACGCCGTGGTGCCGACGAAGTCGGCGGTCCGCATCAGCCGGCCCCAGGCGTCGTGCCGGAAGTCGGAGTTCTGGGTGACGCCGCGCACGGCTCGCGGGTGCAGCGCCTGGAGGTAGAGCGCGCGGATCCCGGCGACCCACATCATCGGGTCGCTGTGCACCTGCCACGTCACGCTGCGCGGAGAGAACAGCCCCGGGTCGCCCGTCATGGCGGCAGTCTGACAGGAATCGCCGACGTGCCGGGCCTGCTCGGCGACGAAAGGCGCGCGGACCCGCCGTGGGAACGGGCCGGCTCTCCCTGCCGTCGGGCGGACGGTCCCCGGGGGGGGCCGCAGGGGGCGGTCCCCCGGCGGGCCGGGCCGTCCTCACGGGCCCACATGCGCCGCGGAGCGAACTGCGGTACTCCTCGAAGGGAGACAACGCCCCACGCCCGGCATGCCGACGATGTCGCAGCAGGCCCCATCCCGCACCCCCTCGCTCACCGTCGCATCCGGCTTCGAACGAGACGGAGGCCGCCATGCAACAGGTCGTCACCGTGGGCCTCGACGGCTCACCCGCCAGCCTCGCCGCCGCCCGCTGGGCCGCCGACGAGGCAGAGAAGCGCAAGCTGACCCTGCGGCTGCTGCACGCCTGGCCCCTCCTGGCGCCGGAACCCGCGCGGCTGCCCTCCGAGATCGACCAGAACTACTGGGCGAAGCGTCTGGTCCACACCGCGCAGGCGGAGCTGCAGACCCGCCACCCGGGCCTGACCGTCGTCGGGAGCCTGATCGCCGAGGACGCCCACGACGCCCTGCTGCACGCGGCCTCGGAGGCCGAGATGCTGGTGCTCGGTTCGCGGGGCATGGAGGCCGTCGAGAGCTACTTCATGGGCGACGTCAGCCTGCCGGTCGTGGCGCGGGCCGAGCGGCCCGTGGTCCTCGTCCGCGCGCAGCCGGCCGACGACGACCTCGCTCCCGCCCCGTCGGCCCGCGTGGTCGTGGCGCTGAAACTGCACACTCCCGGGGACGGACTGCTCGACTTCGCCTTCCACACCGCCGCGGCCCGCGGCGCTCCCCTCGTGGCCCTCCACAGCCGCAGCGTGCCGCTCCACGCACGCATGCCGTGGGGCGCCGACCACACCGTCACCGAGGAGATGACCAAGGAGGCGCGCAGGGCGCTGAGCGACGCGCTTCGCCCCTGGCAGGAGAAGTACCCGCAGGTGGAGGTCGCCGAGAGCGTCCGGCTCGCGAGTCCGGCCAAGGCGGTCGTGCGGGCCGCCGAGGGCGCGGCCCTGCTGGTCGTGGGCCGACGGGCCCACCGGCGCGGCACGGGACACCACCTCGGTCCGATCGCCCAGGCCGCCGTCCATCACGGACGCTGCCCCGTCGCCGTCGTCCCCCATGACTGAAACCGGCCCGGGCCATGTGAGTCAACGGGCGGCCCGGCAGCCGTCGTGAAGGGCCGCTCGGCCCTATGCCCCTGCCCCCGGCGGGGAGACGATGGGCGAATGCTCCACGACGACGGCTTTCGCGGACTCGACCGGCAGGAGTGCCTGCGGCTGCTCCCGCACGTCCCGGTCGGCCGTGTCGTCTACACCCGGCACGCGCTGCCCGCGGTCCTTCCGGTGAACTTCTCCCTGGACGCGGACGACTGCGTGGTGCTGTGCACGGGACGGGGCTCGGACCTGGTCCGCGCCATCGACGGCGTCGTGGTCGCGTTCGAGGCGGACGACTTCGACGTCGAGACCCGGTGCGCCTGGAGTGTGACGGTCACCGGACGGGCGAGCGTGGTGACCGAGCCCGCGGAGCACGACCGGCTGTCACGGTCCGGCCCCCGCTCGTGGGCGCCGATACACGACCCGGTGTTCGTACGGATCGAACCCGGGATGATCTCCGGACGCGAACTGGGGGGCGGTCTGCCGCTGCGCCGCCTGTCCGCCTGAGCAGGGCCCGACACCGCCGCGGGGCGTTCCAGGAGGGCCCGGGCCCCCGGCCGCGTGCCCGCCGGGAGGGTGCGTCGGACCGGGTCAGAGCACGGCCAGTCGCTCCACCAGCAGCTCCACCCTCCGTGCGGCGTCCTCCGGCAGCAGCCGTCCCGCCCGGCTCAGCGTCGCGAGGCCGTGCAGGGACGCCCAGAAGACCTCGGTGAACAGCCCCGGGGCGACGCCGTCCCCGGCGACCTCGGCCAGGCTCTCCAGCAGCGCGGCGAAGGCGTCCTTGAGAGGCTGCGGGGTGTCCTCCTGCGCGTACGGCAGGCCGCCGTCGAGCTGGAAGAGGGCGTCGTAGACCGCCGGGTTGCCCGCGGCGAAGTCGAGGTAGGCACCGGCGAGCGCGGCGACCCGCTCACGCGGGCCGTCCGCGGCGGAGGTCGCCGCGCGCACCGCCGCGGCCAGCTCGGCGGCGCCTTCGAGGGCGACGGCGCCGATGATCTCCCGCTTGCCGCGGAAGTGGCTGTAGAGCACGGGCTGGCTGTACTCGATGCGCTCGGCGAGCCGGCGGGTGGTGACCGCGTCCCAGCCCTGTTGCTCGGCGAGTTCACGGGCCGTCGCCACGATGAGGCGCTCGCGCTCCGCCCGTTCGCGCTGCTTGCGTTCCTGTACCGACATGATTCGACCCTAGCACCGCTAGACAGGCGAGCGGCAGCAGTACTAGCGTTGCCTCAACAGCTAGCAGCGCTAGATCAAGGGAGAGGCATCATGCTCGACGCACTCGAGGTCGTCACCACCGTGTCCTTCGGCGTGATGGTGGGGGTGGAGTTCTCCGTCGCCTTCGTCATGAACCCGATCTTCAAGGCCCTCCCGGAGGACAGCGGCCAACTGGCCAGCGCCCACGGAGGCCGGATGCTCGGCGCCGTGATGCCGGTCTGGTATCTCACCTCGCTCGCCCTCGTCGCGGTCTGGGCCGTCGCCGGGCGGCACCACCACGACACCGGCCTCGTCGTCACCGCCGGCGCGCTGTTGGTCCTCAACGTGATCATGTCGCTCCTGCTGCTCGTCCCGATCAACAACCGGGGCAAGACGTGGACCCCCGAGAACCGGCCCGCCGACTGGAAGGAGCAGCTGAACCGCTGGAACCGCTACCACTACGTCCGCGTCGCCGGTCTCGTCGCCGCGTTCGCCCTGCTCGTCGCCGCCCTCACCTGAGCCCGCGTGCCGTCGCGTGTCGGTGGGGTCCGAGCAGGGCGGGAACGGTCGCCCGTCGTCAGTTCGTGCGCTCCCAGCCGCGGCGCGGGGCTCGGGCGCCGAGCCGGGCGTCCCTGCTGCGGTAGACGATGTAGGGGCGGGTGAGATAGCCGAGCGGTGCGGTGAGCATGTGGACGAGCCGGGTGAAGGGCCAGAAGGCGAACAGCAGCAGGGCGCTGAGGGCGTGCAGCCGGAACAGCACCGGGGCTCCGGTCATCAGGGCGGGATCGGGCCGGAGCCAGAAGACGGAGCGGAACCAGGGGGAGACGGTCTCGCGGTAGTCGTAGCCTCCGCCGACGACGTTCGCGGCCACGGTGGCGGACAGGCCCAGGGCGATGGTCAGGGCCAGGGAGACGTACATGGCCTTGTCGTTGCGGGTGGTGGCGGAGAAGACCGGGCCGACGGTGCGGCGCCGGTAGATCAGGACGACCAGCCCGACGACGGTGGCGGCGCCCGCGATCGTGCCGAGGACAATGGCCGAGAGGTGGTAGGCGCTCTCGCCGATGCCGACCGCCTCGGTCCAGCTCTTCGGGATGACGAGGCCGCCGACGTGGCCGAGCAGCACGAGGAGGATGCCGAAGTGGAACAGGGGGCTGCCGACGCGCAGCAGCCGTCGTTCGTAGAGCTGGGAGGAGCGGGTGGTCCAGCCGAACTTGTCGTAGCGGTAGCGCCACAGATGGCCGAGCACGAACACGGCGAGGGCGACGTACGGGAGCACCACCCACAGCAGGACGCCCGTGGCGCCTGCCTGCGCCGCCAGGGAGGAGTGCTGGGCGGGCGCGGTCATCGGGGGCCTCCCACGACCGGATCGGGCAAAAACCCCGGGGGTGCGTACGGGTCGAGTCCGACCTGTTCGTCGGGCGGGCCCTGGGCGGCGAGACGGGCGACGGCCTCGCGGTCGTCGCCGCGGAGTGCGGGCAGGGTGGCGGAGACGGAGGCCAGGACCGGCGCCCAGGGCGAGCCCGCGTCGCGCAGGGCCAGGCGCAGCAGTTCCAGGCCGGCCCGGTGCTCGGTGAGCAGGCGGGCGCCGGCGCTCGGCTCGGCGGCGGCGAACTCGAGGACGACGGCGAGATGGTCGGGCAGTTCGTCGTCGCCGAGCCGCCATCCGGCCCTGGCGTAGGCCTGCTTCAGCCGCAGCAGGGCGACGCCCCGCTTCCGGGTGTCGCCATGGGCGTAGTAGGTCAGATAGGGGCAGCAGCGTCTGCGGTGGTCGAAGGTGGCGACGTAGTCGGCCGCCAGGTCCCCCGGCGCGGTGCGCCCGGCGTGTTCGGCGAAGGCCTCGAGGGGGTCGGCGACCGCCCGCGGCTGGGTGGCGGCGACCCTGCGCGCCAGGGTGAGGCGGTCGGGCAGCCGCTGGTCGGGGTAGGCGAGCAGCAGGGACTGGACCTGCCAGGCCGCAGCGTTGCGGACGGCGGTGTTAGGGGGCTTCATGACAGGGAGCCGTTCTCGTCGTCGGCGGCGGGCGGGAAGAGGCCGGGCGGGGCGCCCTTGCCGTCCCAGTTGAGGAGGTTGACGCGGGCGGCCCTGTCGCCGGGGGCGGCCGACGACTCGGACGTCTGGCGCTCGCGCAGGGCGTGGAAGTTCTCGACGGCGACGGGAGCCGCACCGCCGGAGCTTTCGCCGAAGGGGCCGGAGCCTCCCATGCCGGGGCCGCCCTCGTAGTCGAGGCTGCACTCGGTGGCCAGCTCCTCGAGTCGGTGCGCCTGTTCGGCGTGGGCGGGCGGGATGACGTACCGCTCGTCGTACTTGGCGAGCGCCAGGAGCCGGTACATGTCGTAGAGCTGCTCGCCGGTCATGCCGACCGACTCGGGGATGGCGTCGTCCGGTTCACGGCCGAGGTTGATGTCGCGCAGGTAGGAGCGCATGGCGACGAGTCGGCGCAGGACCGCGTCGACGGGCGCCGGGTCGCCCGCGGTGAAGAGCTGGGCCAGGTAGTCCACGGGGATGCGCAGGGCGTCGACGGCGGCGAACAGGTTGCGGTGGTCCTCCGCGTCCCGGCCGGTGTCGCGGACGGCGTCGACCACCGGGGAGAGCGGGGGGATGTACCAGACCATGGGCAGCGTGCGGTACTCGGGGTGCAGCGGCAGCGCCACCCGGTAGGTGTTGATCAGGGCGTGGACCGGGGAGCGCCGGGCGGCCTCGATCCAGTCGCGGGGAATCCCCGCCTTCTCGGCCTCGGCGACGACTTCCGGGTCGTCGGCGTCGAGGAAGACCTTCCGCTGGGCCTCGTACAGGCCGGTCTCGTCCGGCGTGGAGGCGGCTTCCAGCACGCGGTCGGCGTCGTAGAGGACGAGGCCGAGGTAGCGCAGCCGGCCGACGCAGGTCTCGGAGCAGACGGTGGGCAGGCCGACCTCGACGCGGGGGAAGCAGAAGGTGCACTTCTCGGCCTTGCCGGTGCGGTGGTTGAAGTACACCTTCTTGTACGGGCAGCCGGTCACGCACATCCGCCAGCCCCGGCAGCGGTCCTGATCGACGAGGACGATGCCGTCCTCCTCCCGCTTGTAGATCGCGCCGGACGGGCAGGAGGCGGCGCAGGACGGGTTGAGGCAGTGCTCGCAGATCCGCGGCAGGTAGAACATGAAGGTCTGCTCGAACTCGAACCTGATCTTCTCGGAGACCTGGTTCAGCAGCACGTCCTTCTCGCTGGTCGCGGCAGAGCCGCCGAGATCGTCGTCCCAGTTCGCCGACCACTCGATCTTCATGTCCTTGCCGCTGATCAGGGACTTGGGGCGGGCGACCGGGGTGTGCTCCTGCAGCGGGGCGTTGATCAGGGTCTCGTAGTCGTACGTCCACGGCTCGTAGTAGTCGTCGAGGGACGGCAGCACCGGGTTGGAGAAGATCTGGATCAGCTTCTTGAACCGGCCGCCCGCCTTCAGCGCGAGACGGCCCTTACTGTTCAGCTCCCAGCCCCCCTTCCAGGTGGTCTGGTCCTCGTAGCGGCGCGGATAGCCCTGGCCGGGGCGGGTCTCCACGTTGTTGAACCACACGTACTCGACGCCGGTGCGGTTGGTCCACGCCTGTTTGCAGGTCACCGAGCAGGTGTGGCAGCCGATGCACTTGTCGAGGTTCATCACCATCGCCATCTGGGCCATGACGCGCATGTCAGTACGTCACCTCCTGGTCGGCGCGGCGGCGGACCACCGTCACCTCGTCGCGCTGGTTGCCGGTGGGACCGAGGTAGTTGAAGGCGTAGGAGAGCTGGGCGTACCCGCCGATGAGGTGGCTGGGCTTGATGAGCAGGCGGGTGAGGGAGTTGTGGATGCCGCCGCGCCGGCCGGTGGTCTCGGTGCGGGGCACGTCGATCAGCCTGTCCTGGGCGTGATGCATGTAGACGGTGCCCTCGGGCATGCGGTGCGAGACGACCGCGCGGGCGGCGACGACGCCGTTGCGGTTGACCGCCTCGATCCAGTCGTTGTCGTTCACTCCGATCTTCGCCGCGTCCTGGGTGCTCATCCAGATCGACGGGCCGCCCCGGGACAGGGACAGCATGAGCAGGTTGTCCTGGTACTCGGAGTGGATGGACCACTTGTTGTGCGGGGTCAGGTAGCGCACGGTCACGCCCAGTTCCCCGACCTCTCCGAGTCGCGGCTCGCCGAACAGCGCGTCCATGTTCAGCGGCGGCCGGTAGACGGGGAGGCCCTCGCCGAGCGCGGTGATCCAGTCGTGGTCGAGGTAGAAGTGCTGGCGGCCGGTGAGGGTGTGCCAGGGCTTGAGCCGCTCGACGTTGACGGTGAAGGGCGAGTAGCGGCGTCCGCCGGTCTCCGAGCCGGACCACTCCGGGGAGGTGATGACGGGGACGGGCGCGGCCTGGGTGTCGGCGAAGGTGATCTGCCTGCCCTCGTGTTCGGCGGCCAGGTCGGCGAGCGGTGTGCCGGTGCGGGCTTCGAGGGTGCGGAAGCCCTGGGCGGCGAGGCGCCCGTTGGTGGTGCCGGACAGGGCGAGGATCGCCTCGCAGGCGTCGGTGTCGCGGGCGATCGACGGGCGCCCGTCGGCCGTGCCGCCGCGCACGGCGCCGTTCTTGTGCCGCAGGTACTCCAGCTCGCGGTCGACCGTGAAGGTGACGCCCTTGGTGGTGGCGCCCAGGGTGTCCAGCAGCGGGCCGAGGGCCGCCATCTTCTCGGCGACGGCCGCGTAGTCCCGTTCGACGGTGACGAGTCTCGGCATGGTGCGGCCGGGCACCGGTTCGCACTCGCCCGCCTTCCAGTCGCGAACCCGGCCGTGCGGGGTGGCCATTTCGTCGGGGGTGTCGTGCAGCAGCGGCGCCGCCACCACGTCCTTGCGGACGCCCAGATGGCCGGCCGCCTGGCGGCTGAACTCCTCGGCGAGGGTGTGGAAGGCGTCCCAGTCGGTGCGGGTCTGCCAGGGCGGGGCGATCGCCGGGTTGAAGGCGTGCACGAAGGGGTGCATGTCGGTGCTGGACAGGTCGTGCTTCTCGTACCAGGTGGCGGCCGGCAGGACGACGTCCGAGAAGACCGTGGTGCTGGTCATGCGGAAGTCAAGGGTCAGCAGGAGGTCGAGCTTGCCCTCGGGGGCCTCCTCCCGCCACACCACGTCCCGCGGGCGGGCGTCCGGCGGCGCCTCGGCGGCACGCACCGACGCGTCGGCGCCGAGCAGGTGCTTGAGGAAGTACTCGTTGCCCTTGGCCGAGGAGCCCAGCAGGTTGGCGCGCCACACGGTCAGGACGCGCGGGAAGTTCTCGGGGGCGTCCGGGTCCTCCCCCGCGAACCGCAGGCGGCCCGCCCTGAGCTCCTGCACCACGTGTTCATCGACGGCTCGCCCGGCCGCCTGCGCCTCGTCGGCCAGATCGAGGGGGTTGCGGTCGAAGGTCGGGTACGACGGCATCCAGCCCATCCGCGCCGACTGCGCGATCACGTCCGCCGTGGACTTCCCGGCGAACGGACCGCCCGCGCCGGCCGCCGCGAGCGTGTCGGCGGAGAACGGGTCGTAGCGGAACTGGTCGCTGTGCAGGTACCAGTACGCCGTCTGGATCATGAGCCGGGCCGGCCGGTTCCAGTCCGCGGCGGTGGCGACGGCCGAGTAGCCGGTGATCGGGCGGACCTTCTCCTGACCGACGTAGTGGGCCCAGCCGCCGCCGTTGACGCCCTGGCAGCCGGTGAGCGTGGTGAGGGTGAGGAACGCCCGGTAGATGGTGTCGGAGTGGAACCAGTGGTTCGTCCCCGCCCCCATGATGATCATCGAACGGCCGCCGGACTCCTCGGCGTTGGCGGCGAACTCCCGCGCGATGCGCGCCGCCCTGTCCGCGCCCACACCGGTGATCGCCGCCTGCCAGGCGGGCGTGTACGGCTCCTCGGCGTCGTCGTACGACGCCGGCCAGCTGCCGGGCAGTCCGTCGCGCCGCACCCCGTACTGGGCGAGCAGCAGGTCGTACACCGTGGTCACCAGGCGTCCGGCGACCCGTCTGACGGGCACTCCGCGCCGCAGCCGGCCCGCGCCGCCGTCCGGGGCGTCGAAGCGCGGCAGGGCGACGGCGACCGGCGCCTCGTCACCGCCGTGCGCGGACAGCAGCGGCCGGATCTCGCCGAGGTCCAGGTTCCACTTCCCGGCCCCGGCCTCGCCGTAGCGGTCGCCGAGCGTGCCGCCCGGCACGACCGGCCCTCCGGTGGCCGCGTCCAGCAGCACGGTCCGGAACTCGGCGTGCTCGGCCGCGGCGTGCTCACCGCCCAGGTCCGCCGCCGTCAGGAACTTGCCGGCCGTGTACGTCCCCGGCTCCCCCTCCGCCTCGTCGAGGGCGACCAGGAAGGGCAGGTCGGTGTAGCGCTTGACGTAGTCGGCGAAGTACGGAGTCTGCCGGTCGACGAAGAACTCCTTGAGGACGACGTGCCCCATGGCCATCGCCAGCGCCCCGTCGGTGCCCGGCTGGGCCGCGAGCCACTCGTCGGCGAACTTCACGTTGTCCGCGTAGTCGGGCGAGACGGCGACGACCTTCTGGCCCCGGTAGCGGGCCTCCGCCATCCAGTGGGCGTCCGGCGTACGGGTCACCGGCAGGTTCGATCCCCACATGATCAGGTACCCGGCGTCCCACCAGTCCCCCGACTCCGGCACGTCGGTCTGGTCGCCGAACACCTGCGGCGAGGCCACCGGCAGATCGGCGTACCAGTCGTAGAACGACAGCATGGCCCCGCCGACGAGGGAGTAGAAGCGGGCGCCGGCCGCGTGGGAGACCATCGACATCGCGGGGATCGGCGAGAACCCGGCCAGCCGGTCCGGACCGTACTCCTTGATGGTGTGCACGTGCGCGGCGGCGACCATCTCGACCGCCTCGTCCCAACTCGCCCGCACCAGGCCGCCCTTGCCGCGTGCCGCCTTGTAGCGGCGGGCGCGCCCGGGGTCGGAGACGATGTCCGCCCAGGCCGCCACCGGATCGCCGAGACGTGCCTTGGCCTCGCGGTACATCTGAAGCAGGACGCCGCGGACGTAGGGGTAGCGGACCCGGGTCGGCGAGTAGGTGTACCAGGAGAAGGCGGCGCCGCGCGGGCAGCCGCGAGGCTCGTACTCGGGGCGGTCCGGGCCGACCGACGGGTAGTCGGTCTGCTGGGCCTCCCAGGTGATGATGCCGTCCTTGACGTACACCTTCCACGAGCAGGAGCCGGTGCAGTTCACCCCGTGCGTGGAGCGGACTGCCTTGTCGTGCGACCAGCGGTCCCGGTAGAACGCGTCCGCCTGCCGGCCGCCCGCGCGGTGCAGGGTGCGCAGATCGTCGGAGACCTCCGCCCGGGTGAAGAACCGGCGGCTGCGCACCAGGGCCTGCGCCAGGTCGCCGTCCATGCCCGGGGTCCGTCCCCGGCTGTTCTCCGTGCTCACCGTGCCACTCCGTCCCGGGCACCGCGGCCCGTTCGCATCGCGATCGGTTCCGGCCGCCCGACTCTACGACCGCCGCCCCCGACAGGGCCGACAGCCACGCCACGGCCGATGTCTTCGGTCCGTCGATCTCGTCCGCTCGCTCTCACGCGGGGGTGTCCGCGGTGTGGTGGCGGCCGCGTCGGCGGCCGGCGCGCGGCTCACGCTCGCCGCCTCCGGCTCCGGCTCCGGCTCCGGCTGCCGCGCGTACGACGGTGAGGGTGTAGACCAGCGCCGCCGCGGCCACGATCGCGAGCAGGGCCAGACCGGCCGCGTACGTCCCGTACGCGCCGTAGAGCGAGCCCATCACGAGCGGCGGCAGGAAGCCGCCCAAGCCGCCCGCGGCGCCGACCACACCGGTGACGGAGCCGACCCGGTCGGCCGGGGTGAGCAGGGCCACCAGCGCGAAGGTCGCCCCGCTGGCCGCACCGAGCGCGGCCGCCATGGCCAGGAAGGCGAGGGCGCCCACCGGCGCCAGCACCGGGGTGAACGACTGCACGACCGCCCCCGCCACGACCACGGTCAGGGCGCCGGCCAGGATCCGGACCGGGCCCAGCCGGTCGGACAGCCAGCCGCCGACGGGCCGCATCGCCACCGCCAGCAGGACGAACCCGGCCATGCGGTTCGCGGCGTCGGCCTGGGTGAGTCCGTAGCCGGTCCTGAGGTAGGTGGGCAGGTAGACGGAGAAGGCGACATAGCCGCCGAACGCCACCGCGTAGAGGGCGGACGCCTGCCAGGTGATCCCGAGGCGGAGGGCGGCGGCCAGGCGACGCGACAGCGGCTCGGTGGGCACGGTCCGACCCGGCGCGTCACGCAGCACCGACGCGGCCATCACGGCGTAGGCGGCCAGCACGGCCGCGGTGATCAGGAACGGGGTGGGCATGCTGTGCGCGTCGACCAGCTTCACCGTGGTCAGGGCGCTGATCGCGGTGCCGCCCATCCCGGCGCCGAAGACGCCGATGGCCAGCCCCCGCCGCTCGGGCGGAAACCAGGCGTTGACGAACGGGACGCCGACGGCGAAGGCGGTTCCGCCGATTCCCAGGAAGAACCCGCCCACCAGCAGGGCCGTCAGCGACGAATGCCCGGCGAGGCCGAGATAGAGCACCGGGACGATGGCGGCCCCCGACACGATCGGGAACATGACCCGACCGCCGAACCGGTCGGTGAGAGCACCGACCGGCACACGCCCCAGGGAGCCGACGACGACCGGGACCGCCACGAGCAGCGACTGCTGGAACGACGACAGGTCGAGGCCGTCCTTGAAGCGCGGGCCCAGCGGACTGAGCAGCGCCCACGCCCAGAAGTTCACGGCGAACCCGACCGTGGCCGTCGCCAGCATCAGCCACGCCCTGCCGGGCGCCGACGCACCCGGCGACGCACCGCCGCTCTTCGACCTCGACCCCTGAGCCATGTCCGTCCGCCCCTCTCCTGTGCACGGTGGACCGCACCGCCGAGAGCGCTCGCGCACCGCGGGCCTCTTGCCCACGAAGCGGCGTTCCGTCACCACTGTCCTCATCAGGACCTGCCGCAGGAATGGGCCGACAGGCCCTACCGTCGGCCGGACGGCGCCCATGGGGCCTTCGGCGGCACACCTACCGGACGAGTTGGGCGGGCTTGGCGGCCTTGCCGAGCAGCCACTCCAGTGGCCCGCGCCGGAAGAAGCGGGACCACAGCGTCGCGAACACGGTGACGGCGGCGATGAAGCCGACGAGGACGTGCAGCGGGGAGCCGGGCAGTTCCTCGATGCCGAGGAAGCGGATGCCGACGATGTGGAAGACGTAGGCCGTCAGGGACATCGAGCCGACCGCGATGACCGGACGGGCACATCGGTGGAAGCGCGGGAAGGCGTCGACCGCGGCGAGGCAGGCGGCCAGGACCGCGATCGCCACGCCGGCGTTGGCGAGGACCGAGAGCGTCGTCTCACTGTGCGGCGAGGCCACCAGGAGCCCCACCGGGGTGCTGCCGTCGGGATAGCCCCAGGTGTCGGACCACCAGGCCGACGCGACCGATCCTCCCTCGCCCCAGCCGCCCGCGCTCAGTTTCGACAGGGCGCCGGGGACCAGATGAAGCGCCAGCCAGGAGCCGCCGTAGCCGAGGACGGCGAGGGACACGCCGGTGATCGCGAGGCGGGTGCGGACGACGGCGGCGGCGAGGTCGAGGCGGGCCACCGCCATGCCGGCGATGACGAAGGGGATCCAGGTCAGGGCCGGGTAACTGCCCGTGAACAGGAGCGACACGATGCCGTCCGCGCTCGCGGGCCGGGCCCAGATCCCGTCGGCGCCGCCTTCGGGGAGGGCGTGCTGGACGACGTACAGGACCTGCGGCAGGAGGAGGGAACTGGCTGCGGCGATGACGGCCAGCGGGCCGGCGGCGAGCCGGTACAGCGGCAGGACGAGCAGGAAGTACAGGCCGTAGAAGGCGAGGATCACCTCGACCGGTGTGCCGCTCATGGTCAGCGCGGTGCCGAGGGCCAGCAGGACGAGCGCCCGGATCACCACCTTGGCCACCGCCTGGCGGCCCGCCCGGCCCGTCTTCGGACTGCGGCGGCCGGTGATCAGCATGATCGAGAAGCCGGCGAGGAAGGCGAAGAGCGCGGAGGCACGACCGTGCGCCAGTTCCATGACGTGCCCGGTGACGCCGCCCTGGGACGGGTCGGGGCCCACGTGGGCGGCGTACATGCCGAAGACCGCGAGGCCTCGGGCCAGGTCGACGCCTATGAGGCGGCCGACCGGCACTCGCGGCGTATCCGGGGCCTTCGACGGCTCCTTCTCGGTGGCCCGAGGGCGGTCCGTGCTCGGCGCCGTGAGCGCCGTGTCGTGTGCGTTCTGCGTCATCCTTCGAGGTTGGCGAGCGAGCCCGGCCCGCGGTATCCGGCGGCCGTCCGGTCCTCCCCCGCCGCCCGGCGGGTCGGGCCCCCGCCGGGCGGCGGTCCGGCGACGGCGTCGGCCGTCTCCGCGGCACCCCCGTTCGGCGGGAACGCACCCCCCGGACGGCGGGAGTGCCCGATCGAACCGTCTCAGCAGGTGGTTGCTGTCCTATCGTCGAGGCGATGACGATCGACATCCACGCGCGGCGAAGCCGTGCGCACAGGAACGGCGAGGCGGGACGCGCGTGATCCGGGTCATGGTGGTGGACGACGAGGCGCTGGTGCGCTCCGGCTTCGAGCTCATCCTGAGCGCGGCCGACGACATCGAGGTCGTCGCGACCGCGACCGGCGCCGCGGCCGTCGACGCCGTGCGCCGTACCGGCCCCGACGTCGTCCTGCTCGACATCCGGATGCCGGACGTGGACGGACTGACCGTGCTGGGCCGACTGCGCGCTCTTGCGGAACCGCCGGTGGTGGCGATGCTGACGACCTTCGACGCCGACGAGTACATCCTCACCGCACTGCGCTCCGGCGCGGCCGGTTTCCTGCTCAAGGACACCGAGCCGGACCAACTCGCCCAACTCGTACGCACGTTGGCCGCAGGCGGGGTCGTGATGTCGCCGAAGGCGTCCCAGGCCGTCTGGCAGAGCCACCCCGGCGCGACGGCGGCCGACGACCAGGAGGCCGCCCGCGTCGGACGGCTCACCGAACGCGAGCGCGAGGTGCTCGTGCTGATCGCGGAGGGGCTGTCCAACGCCGAGATCGGCGCCCGCGTCCATCTCAGCGCGGGCACCGTCAAGGACCACGTCAGCGCGATCCTGACCAAACTGCGGGTGGGCGGCCGGGTTCAGGCGGCGCTGCTCGCCCAGCGCGCGGGGCTCCTCGACGCGGACACGGAGCGACGGCGCCCGGAGTCCGGGCGATGAGCACGCCGGCGGCCCGCCGGGCACGGGTCCCCGAACCGGTCGTCGACGCCCTGGTCGTCGCGGTCGCCGTCGTGGACGTCCTGCTCAACCTGGAGGACGTGGGCCGCCCGGAACTGGCGGCCGCCGCTCTCGCCTGCGCCTCGCTCGCCGTACGACGCCGCTTCCCGCTCCCGGTGTTCCTGCTCACCCTCCCCGCCAGCCTCGCGCTGGACATCGTCTTCGCCCCGTTCGCCGCCCTGTTCACGCTGGCCGAACGCTCCCGCAACCGCCGTCTCCTGGTCGGATGCGCCGTCCTGTTCGCCCTCGCCTCGGCCGCCCCCTGGCCGCTGGACGACCTCTCCGCGCACGAGCGCACCTGGACCCTGGTCTACTTCTTCTACACGCTCGCCACCGCCGCCGCCCCCGTGCTCCTCGGCCAACTCGTCCAGGCCCGGCGTGACTTGGCGCGCAGGCTCGTCGAGATCGAGGAAGCCCGCGAACACGAACGGCTGTTGCACTCCCAGGCCGTCCTCGCCCGCGAACGCGCCCAGCTCGCCCGGGAGATGCACGACGTGGTCTCCCACCAGGTCAGCCTCATCGCCGTGCAGGCGGGCGCCCTCCAAGTCGCCGCCACCGAACCGCACTTCAGGGACGGCGCACGCACGATCCGCTCCCTCAGCGTCGACACCCTCGACGAACTGCGGCACATGGTGACCCTGTTGCGGGCGTCCGGCGGCCGGTCCACCGAACTCACCCCGCAGCCCACCCTCGCCGACCTCCGCACACTGGTCACGACCAGCGCCATCGACGCCGAGATCTCCGGCGAACTTCCCTCCGAGGTCGGCACCACCGCCCAACGGGCCGTCTACCGCACGGTCCAGGAGGCCCTGACCAACGTCCGCAAGCACGCGCCGGGAGCCTCGGCGGTCGTACGGCTGTGGCGTGCCGAGGACGGCACGGCGTTCGGGGTGACGATCACGAACACCGCCCCGACCCGGCCCTCGCTGCCTCTCCCCGGGAGCCGTCATGGGCTGATCGGGCTCAGGGAGCGGGCCGAACTCCTGGGCGGCGCCTTCGAGTCCGGGCCCACTTCCGGGGGCGGCTACGAAGTGAGTCTGCGGATTCCGGCCCATCGCAACGCCTGACGCCCCCGACTCGGCGCCCCGGGGCCGAAACAGCGGACTTGAGGCGGCATGTGAACCGTCGGCGCGGCACGGCGCGGCGGCGCACGTACGCGAGCCTATGCCCGGGGTGTACCGTCCCAGCGCCAGGCGGTGAGACGAGGACGCCCGGGCAGTTCGGCGCGTCCGGTGGCCCACAGCAGGGTGCGCCAGGGGTCCGTGGGCGACGGCGCATCCGGAAACAGCCGGGCGAGCACCCGGGCGCACAGATCGGCAGGCGGGCTCCATGCGAGACCGAGCCCCTGTGCCAGGTCGTGCGTGTGCACCAGCGTCTCCACGATCCCCATCGCGGCGAAGCCTTCGGGGTCCGAGACGCCGAAGACGTGGTGGGCGCGGGTCTGCGGAGGCGTCGTGCGCACCATGGCGACCAGCAGCGCACCGCTCGCTTCCAGCACCTGCAGCAGACCGGCGGGCCCCGCCTCGCGGTTCGCGTGAACGGCGTTCGCCGGGCCGCCGGGCCGTCGGCTCTCGCATACGAAGGGCACCTCGCCGTCCAAGGGCGGCGTTCTGGGGCCCAGTTGCGCAGCGTAGGCGAAGAGGTCGTCGCTGAGGTGCTCGACGGTTTCCCAGCAGTCCCATTCCAGCGAACCGGCCTTTCCTTCCCACGCGACCGGCGGCGCCTCGCGAAGGGCCGACACGGCGAGCTGCACGGCAAGGTCGAGGTCGTCCGCTGTCACGGGGGGCTGGGAGAGGGCGACATCGACTGATCGGGACATGGCAGGACCGTACCTCGCCCGGAGGAAGCGACCCGACCCCTCTTTTATCGATCAGCGGCTCATCCACCCGGCGAAAGGTTCGCGGTCACAGCACTACCGCCGTACCCGGGGCATCCCCAGGCCGATCCACGAGATGATCTCCCGCTGGATCTCGTTGTTGCCGCCGCCGAAGGTGAAGATCACGGCCGAGCGGTAGCCGCGTTCCAGTTCGCCGTGGAGCACCGCGCCCGCGGAGCCCTCCTGGAGCGTCCCGGGCACGGCGACGACCTCCATGAGCCAGGCGTAGGCGTCGCGGCGGGCCTCGGAGCCGTACACCTTGACGGCGGAGGCGTCCTGCGGGGTGAGGGTGCCGTTCTGCAGGGCCGTGACCATCTGCCAGTTGAGGAGCTTGAGGGCGTCGAGCTTCACATGGGTCTGCGCCAGCCGGCGGCGCACCCAGGCCAGGTCGATGACGCGGCGGCCGTCGACGAGCTTGGTCTCGGTCGCCCAGCGCTGCACGTCGTGCAGGGCGCGGATGGCCATGGTGCCGTGCGCGGCGAGCGTGACGCGCTCGTGGTTGAGCTGGTTGGTGATCAGCCGCCAGCCCTGGTTCTCCGCGCCGACGCGCCGGGAGACGGGGACGCGGATGTTCTCGTAGTAGCTGGCGGTGGTGTCGTGCGAGGCGAGCGTGCGGATGACGGTGCAGGAGTAGCCGGGGTCGGTGGTCGGCACGAGGAGCATGGAGATGCCCTTGTGCGGCGGGGCCTCGGGGTCGGTGCGCACGGCGAGCCACACCCAGTCGGCGGTGTCGCCGTTGGTCGTCCAGATCTTCTGCCCGTTGACGACGTAGGCGTCGCCGTCGCGTACCGCGCGGGTCTTGAGGGCTGCGAGGTCGGTGCCCGCGTCGGGTTCGCTGTAACCGATGGCGAAGTCGATCTCCCCGGCGAGGATCTTCGGCAGGAAGTACGCCTTCTGCTCGTCGGTGCCGTACCGCATGATCGTCGGCCCGACGGTGTTCAGCGCCATCAGGGGCAGCGGCACGCCGGCCTGGGCGGCCTCGTCGAAGAACACGAACTGCTCGATCGGGGTCAGGCCGCGGCCGCCGTACTCCTCCGGCCAGCCGACGCCGAGCCAGCCGTCGGCGCCGAGCCGGCGGATGGTGGCGCGGTAGAAGACCTTCGCGCCGACCGGGTCGGAATGCCGGGCGTAGGCGTTGTCCGGCACCAACTCGGCGAAGTAGGCGCGTAGTTCCGCGCGCAGCCGCAGCTGCTCGGGCGTGTGGTCGAGGTGCACGGCGCCTCCTGGCTCCCAAGGCCGGTGTCCTGACGGCGCACACCGTAGAACGTGTTCCAGAAATTGGGAATGCACAAGGGGCGACGCAAAGCCACGAAGCTCCGGCGACGCGGCCGGCTCAGTTCAGCGTCGCGATGAACTCCGTGCAGGCCTGCGCGCACGCCCGACAGGCGGCCGCGCTCTCCTCGGCGCCGGGGTGCCCGTCGAAGGCGTGCGCGCACTCCAGGCAGACGGTGCGGCACCACTCCAACTGGGCGCGGATGCCGTCCTCGTCCATCCGGTTCTCCTCGGACAGCACGCGGCAGGTCGCGTCGCAGACCTCCGCGCACATGATGCCCTTGCGGCGCACCAGCGCCTGCCGGTCGGTTCGGTCCGGGTCCACGAGGCTCGCGCGCAGCGCACACGCCTGCGCGCACTCGGCGCACGCCTGCGCGCAGGCGAAGCGGTCCTCCAGGAACCGGAAGAGCTCCTGCTGGGATGTCGTCGAAGTCACGTCGGATCGGGTAGCCGGTGTTCGCAGGACCAAACCGTGCGGCGGCGGCCATGCGGACGGCCGACCAGAGCGCGCGCACCCTGAGCGGAGCGCACGGGGTGCGCGGGGCGCGCGGGTGCGCCAGGAACCGGAAGCGGAATGTTCGGTTCGTGGTCCGTTTCAGGGGTATTTTTCTGATATGACTACCGCAAGCCAGCAGCTGGCCGCCACGAGCGGCCTGCTCAGCCTCGGGTTGTTCATGGTCCCGGTGCTCCTCGTGATCGTTCTGGGCGGGAGCTTCTGGCTGGGCGCGCGCATCAAGTCGCGCGAGTCGGATCGACCGCGCCCCGACGAACAGCCGCACCTCCCGCCCGGCGGGGCGGTGCGCGAGATCCGCGAGCACCGGGAGCCCGAGGAGGTGCCGCGGACGCCGGACGGCGGACGCCCCCTCACCCCCTACGAGCTGACCAACATGCAGACCAGAGCCAGCGCGGACCAGAAACGGCCGCGCTGGAGCCGCGGCAGCAGCGGCTCGTTCGGCGGCGGAGGACTCGGCGCACACTGACTCGGCACGCCCGCCCGCCCCTCCCCCGGACCCCCGAGGGAGGGACGGCGTACAGGGGCGGCGTGCCGGGGCGGCGGTGCGCCGCCCCGGGGGACGTCACGCGCCGACGTAGTCCGCCAGATGCTCGCCGGTGAGGGTGGAACGGGCGGCGACGAGGTCGGCGGGGGTGCCCTCGAAGACGATGCGACCGCCGTCATGGCCGGCTCCGGGCCCGAGGTCGATGATCCAGTCGGCGTGCGCCATCACCGCCGGATGGTGCTCGACCACGACGACCGACTTCCCGGCGTCGACCAGCCGGTCGAGCAGGCCGAGCAGTTGCTCGACGTCGGCCAGGTGGAGACCGGTGGTCGGCTCGTCGAGGACGTAGACGCCGCCCTTGTCGGCCATGTGCGTGGCCAGCTTGAGCCGCTGCCGCTCGCCGCCGGAGAGCGTGGTGAGGGGCTGACCGAGGCTGACGTAGCCGAGGCCGACGTCGGCGAGCCGCTGCAGGACGCGGTGCGCGGCCGGCGTGGCCGCCTCGCCCGCGGCGAAGAACTCCTCCGCCTCCGTCACCGACATCGCCAGCACCTCGCTGATGTCACGGCCGCCGAAACGGTACTCCAGCACCGACGCCTGGAACCGCTTGCCCTCGCACTCCTCGCAGGTCGTCGCGACGCCCGCCATCATCGCCAGGTCGGTGTAGACGACGCCGGCGCCGTTGCACGTGGGGCAGGCCCCCTCGGAGTTGGCGCTGAACAACGCCGGCTTCACGCCGTTCACTTTTGCGAACGCCTTGCGGATGGGGTCGAGCAGTCCGGTGTACGTGGCCGGGTTGCTGCGCCGGGAACCGCGGATCGCCCCCTGGTCGACCGCCACCACGCCCTCCCCGGGCGGGATCGACCCGTGCACGAGCGAGCTCTTGCCGGAGCCGGCCACGCCGGTGACCACGACCAGCACCCCGAGCGGGATGTCGACGTCGACCCCCTGGAGGTTGTGCGCCGACGCGCCCCGGACCTCCAGCGCGCCGGTGGGCTTGCGCACCGTCTCCTTGACCGCCGCCCGGTCGTCGAGGTGGCGGCCGGTGACGGTGTCGCCGGCCCGCAGCCCCTCCACGGCGCCCTCGAAGCAGACGCTGCCGCCCGCCGTGCCCGCGCCGGGGCCGAGGTCGACGACATGGTCGGCGATGGCGATGGTCTGCGGCTTGTGCTCCACGACCAGCACCGTGTTGCCCTTGTCCCGCAGACGCAGCAGCAGGTTGTTCATCCGGTTGATGTCGTGCGGGTGCAGACCCGTCGTGGGCTCGTCGAAGACGTAGGTGACGTCGGTCAGGGAGGAGCCGAGATGGCGGATCATCTTGACGCGCTGCGCCTCGCCGCCCGAGAGCGTGCCCGAGGGCCGTTCGAGCGAGAGATAGCCGAGACCGATCTCCGCGAAGGAGTCCAGCGTGTGCTGCAGCGCGGTGAGCAGCGGGGCCACCGACGGCTCCTCGACGCCGCGCACCCACTCGGCCAGGTCGCTGATCTGCATCGCGCAGGCGTCGGCGATGCTCACCCCGTCGATCTTCGACGCCCGGGCTCCCTCGCTCAGCCGCGTGCCGTCGCACTCTGGGCAGACGGTGAACGTCATGGCCCGCTCCACGAAAGCGCGGATGTGCGGCTGCAACGCGTCGATGTCCTTGGACAGCATCGACTTCTGAATCTTGGGGATCAGTCCCTCGTAGGTGAGGTTGATGCCGTCGACCTTGATCTTGGTCGGTTCCTTGTGGAGGAGGTCGTGCAGCTCCTTCTTCGTGAACCTGCGGATCGGCTTGTCCGGGTCGAAGAAGCCGCAGCCGGAGAAGATGCGCCCGTACCAGCCCTCCATGCTGTAGCCGGGGACCGTCAGCGCGCCCTCGTTCAGCGACTTGGCGTCGTCGTAGAGCTGGGTCAGATCGATGTCGGAGACGGTGCCCCGGCCCTCGCAGCGGGTGCACATGCCGCCGGTGCGGGAGAACGTCGCCTTGACCGTCTTCTTGTCGCCGCGCTCCACGGTGATCGCACCGCTCGCCCGCACGGACGCGGTGTTGAAGGAGTAGGCGCTGGGCGGCCCGATGTGCGGCTCGCCCAGTCTGCTGAAGAGGATGCGCAGCATCGCGTTGGCGTCGGTGGCGGTGCCCACGGTGGAACGGGGGTCGGACCCGAGCCGCTGCTGGTCCACGATGATGGCGGTCGTGAGCCCGTCGAGCACGTCGACCTCGGGGCGGGCCAGGTTCGGCATGAAGCCCTGCACGAAGGCGCTGTAGGTCTCGTTGATCAGCCGCTGCGACTCGGCGGCGATCGTGTCGAAGACGAGCGAGCTCTTGCCCGAGCCCGAGACGCCGGTGAACACCGTCAGCCGGCGCTTGGGAATCTCGATGCTCACGTCCTTGAGGTTGTTCTCGCGCGCGCCGTGCACCCGGATCAGGTCGTGGCTGTCCGCGACGTGGGACGCGGACTGCCGCGCGTCCGTCCTCCTGGCCATGCTCATCGTCTCTCCCTCGACTCGCTCGGGAGCACCCGCGCGCTCCCCCGTTGCCCGGCCGGCCCGTCCGGGCACCCGGCCGCCCGGCCACCTGACCAGTTGGCCGTCCGGCCATCCGACGCCACGCTATCCACGGGCCGGGGTCGGCCGCTTCTCGAATACTGATGAGTCCGGTGACGTTCAGGTTCGAACAGGGGACGGACAGTAAACGACAACCCGCGGCGGCGCCGGGCCGGAGGCGCTGAGATGGCCTGATTCGTCGTGCGGGATGAGGTGGAAGATGGCCGGCGTGATGCGGGCGGTACCGGCGCGGCGCGCGAAGGCGGGGGCGGGCGCTGCACAGCAAGGCGCGAAGCAGGACGCGAGGCAGGACGCGAAAAGGGACGGGAAGGGCGTACAGCAGGGCTTCCCACTGGCTGGTGGGCAGAAAAAACGGTGCGCCTGCCAGCCGGCGCAGGACGCGGTAGGCGGGGCGGAGGAGCGGTTCCGGGGCTTGCTCGAGGCGGCTCCGGACGCCATGGTCATCGTCGACGACACGGGCGCCATCCGGCTCGTCAACGCCCAGACCGAGGCCCTGTTCGGGCACGGCCGTGAGGAACTGCTCGGCCGCCCCGTCGAGTTGCTGATCCCGCACCGGTTCCACAGCCAGCACACCGCGCACCGGAGCGGGTACACGACGAACCGGCAGGTGCGCCCGATGGGCGCGGGTCTCGAACTGCACGGGCTGCGCAAGGACGGCACGGAGTTCCCCGTCGAGATCAGCCTGAGCCCGCTGGAGACCCCGGACGGCCTGCTGGTGTCGGCGGCCGTGCGCGACGTCAGCGACCGCAAGGCGGCCGAGGCGCGCATCAACGAACTCGCCGCTCTGGTGGAGTCCTCGCAGGACGCGATCCTGGCCAAGACCCTCGACGGCTACATCACCTACTGGAACGCGGCCGCTCAGCGCCTGTACGGGTACACCGCCGAGGACGCCATCGGCCGGCATGTGTCGATGCTGGCCCCGGCGGAGCGGCGCGGGGAGGTCAGCGAGCTGCTCAAGCGGCTGCGGCACGCCGAGAAGGTCGAGCACTACGAGACGCTGCGGCTGACCGCCACCGGGCAGTTGCTGGACGTGGACGTGACGCTGTGGCCGACCCGCGACACGAACGGCACGGTGGTCGGGGCCTGCGCGATCGTGCGCGACATCAGCGACCGCAAGCGCGCGGAGGCCGAGCTCACCGCTCTGTACGAGCAGCAGCGACACATCGCGCTGACGCTGCAGCGCAGTCTGATGGGGACGCCGCCCGCGCTGCCGGGCCTGGCCACCGCGAGCCGCTACCGTCCCGCGACCCAGGGCGCCGGCGTGGGCGGCGACTGGTTCGACCTGATTCCGCTGGGCGCCGACCGGGTCGGTGTGCTGATAGGCGACGTCATGGGCCGCGGGCTGGAAGCGGCCGCGGTGATGGGCCAGTTGAGGTCGGCGGCGCACGCACTGGCGAAGACCGGGATGCAGCCGCGGCAGCTGATGCGGGCGCTGGACACCTGCGTCGCCGACCTCGACGTGCCCGACCAGCTCGTCACCTGCTGCTATCTGGTGATCGCCCCGGACGCGGGCACGGTGACGGTCTGCTCGGCAGGACATCTGCCCGTCCTGGTGGCCGGGGCGGGCGACGGGATCAGCGCCCTGCCCTGTCCGGTCAACGCCCCGCTCGGCGTGGGCGACGTGCTGTACGAGCAGTCCAGCTCGGAGATACCGCCGGGCGCGACGCTGGTGCTCTACACCGACGGACTGATCGAGACGCCGGGCTGCGACATCGAGGTGCGCATCGGCGAACTGAGCGTGCTGCTGGACGACCTGTTCGTCGGCACGCCGTGTCTGGAGGCCGCCGCGGACCACGTCCTCGCCGGTCTGCTGCCGGACGCCGACAGCCACAACGACGACGTCACCCTGCTGCTCGCGCAGCTCCCGGCCGCGCCGCTGGCCACCGTCACCACCCACCTCCCGGCCGTCCCGGCGTCTGTGCCGGAGGGGCGCGCCATCCTCCACAAGGCGCTGACCTCGTGGAACTGCGCGGACAGCGCCGCCGACGCCCTCCTGCTGCTGTCGGAGACGCTGACCAACGCCGTCCAGCACGCCACGGGGCCGGTCGGACTGCATCTGCACCGGACGGCGACCGACCTGACGGTGGAGGTGAGCGACGGCAGCGCGCAGCTTCCCCAGCCGCGCTCGGCGGTCGAGGACGAGGAGTCGGGCCGCGGTCTGCTCCTGGTCCGCGCCCTCGCCGCCAGCTGGGGCGTGCGGCCGACGGACGAGGGCAAGACGACCTGGTTCACGCTGAGGCTGTGAGCCCCCGGGGCGGGCCGCCGCAACCCCAGTCGAGGGCGTCGAGGTGCGCCTGGACGTAGGGCACGGCCACCGCGTGCAGTTCACGCTCCCCGTCGACGAAGGCCGGCTGGACGTTGACCTCGAAGACGACTCCGCCGTGCTCCACGGCCAGGTCGACGCCCGCGAAGGGCAGCCCGACCGAGGCGGTGGCGGCGACGGCGAGCTCGGCCAGCCGGGGATCCAGGTCCGGCGGGGCGATGTGGACGGCGGTCGCGCCCTGACAGGTGTTGCAGGGGGCGTCGGTCTCGGGCTGGAGGTGCTCACGGGCGTGCACGACGCGGTCGCCGAGGACGAAGACGCGGAACTGATGGCGCCTTCCGTCGGCCGTCAGGTTGCCGGCGTCGCGGGAGAGCAGCCAGTCGGTGCCGCGCTCGGCGTAGTAGGCGGCGGCGTCCGCAAGTTGGGCTGACGTCGTGACATGGAAGGTGTCGTTGCCGCCGGTGCCGACGACCGGCCTGGCCCAGGTGTCGCCGCCGAGCCGGTCGAACGCGTCGGCCGCCTCCTGCCCGGAGGGACGGGACAGCACGACGGTCTCCATCTGGGCGACGCCGTCCCGGCGGAAGCGTTCGACGGTCAGATTCTTCTCGGTCGCCGTCCGCCAGGCGTCGGGACCGGCGGCCAGGGTGACCACGCCGTGCGCTTCCAGGAGCTCCTGGAATCCGGCGAGGCCCCGGCGGCGGTGCGGCGGGATCTCGTACAGCAGGACGACGTCGGGCGCGACGTCGAGCCGCTCCTCGGGGACCCGCAGCCGTAACCGGTTGTCGTGGCGGGTCGCCCGCCCTGTTCCGCCGGTGGCGAAGTGCCGGGAGTCGACCCGGACGGGCGGCGCGCCGGTGAGCAGTGCCACGGCGTCGGCGAGGTACTCACGGCACCCCTCGGGAGAGGTGGGATCGGCGATCAGGGCGATGCACGGTCGGGACACAGCGGCCTCCAGGCCTCTCGGGCTCACGACGCACGCTCGTACCGCGGACGGCCCTCGCACGGCCCGAGCGGTGTCACGGATGGTGCCTGTCGCGCGGGTGGTCGCGCACCCGTCGCCGCGAAAGCCGCGCCGGTGTGCGGGCCGTCGCCGGGCCCGGACGGGCGCCGGGCCGGACGGCCGGTGACCAGGGATGTGGGGCGGGCCCCGGGGATCCGTGTGCGGGGCCGGCCGACCACTGTAAGCACCGGGCGCGCCAGCGTGCCAGGGCGCACGACGGCTCGGCGTCTGCCCCTTCCCCTGCGCCGTCCGCCCCGCCCCGTGCGCCCTGGCCGGGCTCCCGGAGGGCGGTGGCCGGGCCGTCGCCTCAGCCGTCCCAGGCCCAGTCCGCCACCTCGGGAAGGTCGGTGCCGTGGGCGCGGATCCAGTCGTGGTGACGCAGTCGCGCGTCCTCCATCCGCTGTCGCACCGCGGCGGCGCGCACGGCGAGGCCGGGGACGCGGTCGATGACGTCCATGACGAGGCGGTAGCGGTCGAGGTCGTTGCGCACGACCATGTCGAACGGCGTGGTCGTGGTGCCGATCTCCTTGTAGCCGCGCACATGCAGGTTCCGGTGGCCGGCGCGGCGGTAGGCGAGGCGGTGGATCAGCCAGGGGTAGCCGTGGTAGGCGAAGATCACCGGCTTGTCGGCGGTGAACAGGCCGTCGTACTCGAAGTCGCCCATCCCGTGCGGGTGTTCGCCGCTCGGCAGCAGCCGGGCGATGTCGACGACGTTGACCACGCGGACCGCCAACTCCGGCAGATGACGGCGCAGCAGCTGGGCGGCGGCCAGCACCTCCTGGGTGGGCACGTCCCCCGCGCAGGCGAGCACCACGTCGGGTTCGCGGCCGCCGTCCTCGGCGCCGGCCCACTCCCACACACCGGCCCCCCGCGCGCAGTGGGCGCGGGCCTGGTCCATCGTCAGCCAGTCGAAGCAGGGCTGCTTTCCGGCCACGATCACGTTGACGTAGTCGCGGCTGCGCAGGACGTGGTCGGCCACGGCCAGCAGGGTGTTGGCGTCCGGCGGGAAGTAGACCCGTACGACCTCGGGACTCTTGTTGAGGACGTGGTCGACGAAGCCGGGGTCCTGGTGGGAGAAGCCGTTGTGGTCCTGGCGCCAGACGTGCGAGGTGAGCAGGTAGTTGAGGGAGGCGACGGGCGCCCGCCAGGACAGCCTGCGGGTCACCCGCAGCCACTTGATGTGCTGGTTGACCATCGAGTCGACGATGTGCGCGAACGCCTCGTAGCAGGAGAACAGTCCGTGCCGGCCGGTCAGCAGATAGCCCTCCAGCCAGCCCTGGCAGGTGTGTTCGGACAGGATCTCCATCACCCGGCCGTGCCGGTCGAGGTTCTCGTCCACCTGGAGGGTCTGCGCCTGCCAGGCCTTGCCGGTGGCGCCGTAGACGGCCTGGAGCCGGTTGGAGGCGGTCTCGTCCGGGCCGACGAGCCGGAAGTCACGCCGGTCGGCGGTGGAGCGCATCACGTCCTCGAGCAGGTCGCCGAGCACGGCGGTCGGTTCGTGCACGGCGGAGCCCGGCTTGTCCACGGGGACGGCGTACGCGTCCAAGGCGCGCAACGGGAGTCCGCGCAGCAGCAGCCCGCCGTTGGCGTGCGGGGCGGCGCCGAGTCGGCGGTCCCCCTCGGGGATCCACGCCTGCACGTCGAGGCGCGGCGCGCCGCGTTCGTCGAAGAGCTCCTCCGGCCGGTAGGAGCGCAGCCACGCCTCCAGCTGCCGCAGGTGTTCGGGGTTGTCGCGGACGGCGGACAGCGGCACCTGGTGGGCGCGCCAGGTGCCCTCGACCGGGACGCGGTCGACGTGGGCGGGGCCGGTCCAGCCCTTCGGGGTGCGCAGCACGATCACCGGCCAGCGGGGGCGCTCGCCGGAGCCCTCCTCGCGGGCGGCGCGCTGGAGAGCGGCGATGCGGTCCAGCGCGGTGTCCATGGCCTGCGCCATCGCGCGGTGGACGGCGTTCGGCTCGTCGCCGGTGACATGGATCGGGTCGTGGCCGTAGCCGCGCAGGAGGTCGTCGAGCTCGGACTCGGGGAGGCGGGCGAGCACCGCCGGGTTGGCGATCTTGTAGCCGTTGAGGTGCAGGATCGGCAGCACCGCCCCGTCGTGGACCGGGTCGAGGAACTTGTTGGAGTGCCAGGAGGCGGCCAGCGGCCCGGTCTCCGCCTCCCCGTCCCCGATCACGCACGCCACCAGCAGTTCCGGGTTGTCGAAGGCGGCGCCGTACGCATGGGAGAGCGAGTAGCCGAGCTCACCGCCCTCGTGGATGGAGCCGGGCGTCTCCGGGGCGACGTGACTGGGGACGCCGCCGGGGAAGGAGAACTGCTTGAAGAGCCGGGCCATGCCGGCCTCGTCCTGGCTGACGTCCGGATAGATCTCGGAGTAGGAGCCCTCCAGCCAGGAGTTCGCCACCACCGCGGGCCCGCCGTGACCGGGTCCCCAGACGCACAGGGCACGCAGATCACGGGTGCTGATGACACGGTTGAGGTGGGTGTAGACGAGGTTCAGCCCGGGCGAGGTGCCCCAGTGGCCCAGCAGCCGCTGTTTGACGTGCTCCGGTCGCAGCGGCTCGTTGAGCAGCGGGTTGGCCATGAGGTAGATCTGGCCGACGGCCAGGTAGTTCGCGGCGCGCCAGTGGGCGTGCAGCGTCCTGAGCTCGTCGTCGGTGAGCCGGGCGGACGTCGCTTGCGGGTCGACGGGCATCTCGGGTTCCCTTCCCGATCGGGTTCGCTCGGAGGTGCGTGCCGGTCCGTACCTGCCCACCCTCCCCGCCGGGCGGGTACCCCACACGGCCGAGCGACCCATACGGAGCAGCGAAGCCGTCCGTAAGGGGGCGCGGACCCTACGGGCCCGAGTGCGCCCCGCCCGCGCCGAAGCCGTCAGGGGCGGGGACGTGACCACGGGCCGCGTCCGACGCACCCGGCCTGCCCGACGCCGCCGACCCGCCCGGCGCCCCCGACCCGTGGGCCGCACCCGACCCGCCCGACGCCCCCGACCCGTGGGCCGCGCCTGCCGCATGTGACACACCGATCGCATGTGACTCACCTGTCGCACCGGCCGCGGCGCCTGCCGCCGCGCCTGACGCGTCCAGTGCGGCGACGTACGCGAGGTTCTGCCGGTCCTCGGCGTCCTGGGCGGCCTCGGCGGCGAACCAGGCGTCCAGGATCTCCTTGAGCAGCGGCTCGGAGGTCAGGCGCAGGCTGAGCGCGAGGACGTTGGCGTCGTTCCAGCGCCGTGCGCCCTCGGCGGTGCCGGCGTCGGTGCACAGGGCGGCCCGGACGCCGGCGATCTTGTTCGCCGCGAGGGACGCGCCCGTGCCGGTCCAGCAGCACACCACCGCCTGCTCGGACGTCCCGTCGGCCACGTCCCGCGCCGCCGCGGCGGAGCAGATCGCCCACCGGGGGTCGTCGCCGGAGCGCAGCGCGCCGTGCGGCACGACGTCGTGCCCGCGGCCGCGCAGCTCCGCGACGAGGGCGCGGGCCACTGGTTCGTCCATGTCCGAGGAGACGGAGATCCGCATGCCCGCGAGCCTACTGACGGCAGGCCCGCGCTGTCGCCCGGAACGCCTCACCGCAGCGCTGCCCGGTGGTGGACGGCGGCGTCCCCCTGGCCCAGGGTGTAGGACCGCAACGCCCTGGCGG
Organism: Streptomyces sp. NPDC001027; assembly: GCF_040299045.1. NCBI lineage: Bacteria > Bacillati > Actinomycetota > Actinomycetes > Kitasatosporales > Streptomycetaceae > Streptomyces > Streptomyces sp. NPDC001027. The sequence continues at coordinate 4,074 of NZ_JBEPBI010000022.1, read as the reverse complement.
CACGGCAGGGGCGCGGCGCCGGGACCAACCGCTTCGCGGACCTCGCGGAGGCGGCGCACGCCGAGGAGGCTGCGCTGACCCAGCGATACAACACCGAGGTGGCGGGCGGGAAGTGGAACGGCTGCGTCAATCCGTACCCCTCGCAGATCCCGAAGGCGCCGGGCCGTCCGGCGCTCACCCGGGTCACCGGGCGGGAGACGTCCGGGCTGGGGATCGCCGCCGAGGGGAACGAGATTCTTCCGGCTGCCCTCGCTGGACGAGCGGGGCGCTCGGCGGCTCGCCGTCGCCCTGGACGACCAGCCGCCCGCCGTCCTGTCGGGGCGGGCCGTGGCCACCGGCAACCGCGGCGACGCCTGGGCGCGCAACGTCGAGGAGGGGGTGGAGAAGCTGACCGCGTCGGTGACCGTCGCCGAGCCCGGCGAGCACGTCCTGCGGGTCTTCATGGTCGACCCGGCGATCGCCGTGGACCAGATCGTCATCGACACCGGCGGCCTGCCCGCCGCCCGCCTCGCGCCGCCGGAGAGCTACCACCCGGTGTTCGACCCGGACCCGGACACGTCGTCGGGGCTGGACGCGCCGAGCCGATAGCCGACCGCCGAGACGTCGGGGGCCCGCCACGCCGCCGGCCCCGGGTCAGGCGTCGGTGAAGTCGGCGGCGTGGTCGGCCGCCCAGACGGTGAAGGGGCGGGCGGGGTGACCGGTGAGCTCCTCGACGGTGGAGGTGAGGGCGACGGGCTTGCCGTCGTTCGCCTCCCACCAGTTCAGGAGGGCGTCGGCGTACACGCCGGGGATGTAGTCCGCCATCTCCCGCTTCCACTCCTGCGGGGTGACCCGCTCGGCCCTGACGGGACGGCCGATGACGGCCGCGAGCTGGTCGATCTGCTGGGTGAAGGTCAGCGACCGGGGGCCGCTGAGGGTGAAGCGGCCCCCGCGGTGGCGGGGATCGACGAGGACGGCGTGGGCGGCTTCGGCGAGGTCCGCCTCGTGGACCGGATCGGTGTGCGCGTCGGGGAAGGGCAGGCTGATCGGCCGTCCCGCCTTCACGGGCCAGGCCCAGGCCGAGGCGTTGGAGGCGAAGGAGCCCGGTCGCAGGATCGTGGTGGTGATCGGCGAGGCGAGCAGGGCCTTCTCGACGTCGAGGTGGGACCTGGCGAGCGGGTCGTTCTCGGCGTCGGGTCCGAGCACGCCGGCCGAGGACAGCAGCACGACGTGTTCGACCCCGGCCCGGTGGGCGTGGGCGACGAAGTCGGTGATGCGGTCGGCACTGGCGTAGAGGAACACGGACGTGACGCCGGCCAGCGCGGCCGGGAAGCAGCCCGGGTCGGTGAGGTCCAGCCTGACGGTGGGCACGCCCGCGGGGGGTGAGAGGTCCTCCGGGCGGGCGGAGCCGAGCCTGACCGGCAGGCCGGCCTGGTGCAGCAGCGTGGTGAGGCGGGCGGCGACCGCGCCGCGGCCACCGGTGATCAGAATCATGATGACGTGGGTCTTTCTGCTGGTCAGAGGCGCGGGGCGCCGAAAGGTCCGAGACGGGCCGGGCCGGCACAGGCCGCGAATGATGTTCGTGACGAACGTCGTTCGTCAACTTGTGTCACGCTAGGCAGCGAACAGTGTTCGTGTCAAACGATGTTCGTGCCAAACGCCGTTCGCCCGGGGCTACGCTCTCCCCATGAGCTCGCAGCCGATCAGCCGCCGCACGCGCCCCGCCAAGGCCCCCCTCAGCCGCGACGCCGTCGTGCGGACCGGCCTGCGGATCCTCGACCGCGACGGACTGGACGCCCTGACCATGCGTCGCGTCGCCAAGGAGCTGGACACCGGCCCGGCCTCGCTCTACGTCTACGTGGCCAACCGCGACGACCTCATGGCCGCCATGCTCGACGCGGCCCTGGCCCAGGTCCCCCTCACCCCGCCCTGCGCCCCCGGGGCTTCCTGGCGGGAGCGCCTGCGGGCTCTGGCCGTCGCCACGATCGAGGCCATGAGCCGTCACGAGGGTCTGGCCGCCGTCGCCCTCGGCGCCATCCCGACCGGTGACCACGCACTGCTCGTCCTGGACCGCATGCTCGCGCTGCTCAAGGAGGGCGGCCTCGACGACGTCACCGCCGCCTGGGCGGTCGACCTGCTCTATCTGCACATCGCCGCGGCCGCCGCCGAGCAGAGCGTCCACAACGCCCAGGCGGCGGGCGAGGAGAGCGTCGTCGCCGCGGCCGACCGCCGTTACGCCTCCCTGCCCGCGGACCGCTATCCGATGGTCACCTCACTGCGCCGGGCGCTGCTGTCGCCCGGCGACCGCGACGCCTGGGGCCTGAACGTCCTCATCAACGGCCTCCTCCACACCCCCGCCGGCTGACAACCGGGCGGCCCCGCACCGGCTCCGGCACCGGCTCCCGGTCCGGCTCCAGCTCCGGGCTCCGGCTCCGATCGGGCGGTCGAGCGGTCGAGCGGTCGGCCCGAACTCCCTGGGCGGGGGCTCCTGGCCTGGCACTCCCGCGCGCGGTGGAACGGCCGGCAGCCCGCCCGCCGCGGCCGGCGTGTGGCCGAGACCACGTGCCCGGAGGGTTCTGGGCCATGTCCTCCCCCGGGAGCAGCAGGCTACGGTTTCCGCAGCTCTTCGCTCCCCGCCGCAGACCCCGGACGGCCGCCCGTGCTCGCAGATCTCTCCCCGCTCATCGCCGCCACCGCCGAATGGCTGACCCGCGCCTACCCGGCGTCCGGGGGCGCGTTCGCCTCCGCCCTGTGCGAGGCCCAGGCCCGCCAGGCCGCGACGGTCGCGGCGTGGCTGCGGTACCCGACGGCGACGGACGCCGCGCTGGTCGGCATGGCCGGCGCCGGCGGCTCGGCCCGCCTCGACGGGATCAGCGGCGCGGACGTGGCCGACGGGACCGACGAGGCGTGGCGCAGCTGGGTGGACGAGGTCGCGGCAAGCTGGGCGGCCGCTCTGCTCGCCGATCCCGCGCTCGCGGCGGACGCGGTGGCCGCTCTCGCCGGGGGCGACCACACGCGGGGGACGACGCCGGACTTCCGACGGTTGCTGGCCCCCGACGAGCGCGACGGGCGGGCGGCGGCGCTGCTGCGCCATCCCGACCTCCTCGCACCGGTGGCCCGGCTCCACCGCGCTCAGCTCCTCGACCGGCTCGGACGGGGCCGGGCTCTCGTCGCCTGACGCGCTCCGCGAGGAACCCGGTCCGTCCGTCCCGATCCGGCCTGTGCCCGGTTGCGGCCTGTGCTCGGTTCCCGGCCCTTGCCCGGTCCGGCCGCCTGCCCGTCGCCGCGCCTCCCCGTCCGCCCGCCGGTCGGGCGAACTGCCCGGGGACCGAACGGCCGTTGAGGCGGACGGCCGTTCCACGCGAGCGTCTGTCGGTCCCCTCCGTCCACCAGTCCGTCAGTCCGTCAGTCCGGCTTGCCGCGGCCCGTCAGGGCGTCCCGCAGCCGGTCGACCAGTCCGGCGCCCGGGCTCAGCATCTTGTTCGCCGGAGGCTTGTCCGGGGCGGCGGGGTGCGGACGCGTCGGGGCGGTCTTCTTCGCCCTGCGGACCTTGTCGCCCAGCTCGTCCAGGGCCTCCGCCGGGCACGCCGCCCGCAGCCGGGGGAACAGGTTCTGCTCCTCGTCGGCCACATGGGCGCGGACCTCGCTCATCAGCATGCCGACCAGCCGGTCGAACTCGGGGTCGTCCGGCGAGCGGCCCTCCAGGTCCTTCATCAGCTGCTCGGCCTGCGCGTGGTCCTGCAGCTCCTTGTCGGCGAGCGCGCCGCCGCCGGGGACGTGCTCGCGCACGGCCGGGTAGAGGTACATCTCCTCGGCCACCGAATGCCGGACCAGCTCCATCGTGGCCTGGTCCGCGTAGAGCCTGCGGTCCTTCGCGCCGGCCGGCAGCGCCTCGATCCGGCCGAAGAACTCCTCGACCTCGCGGTGATCGGTCACCAGCTCGTCGATGACGTTCCCACCATGGCCCATGTCCTCCACCTCCTGTCTCGACGTGGCGGCCCCGGGACGGGCCCGCCACGGCCCGAGTGCCCCGCGCCGAGGCGCCGCCCGCTCGGAAGAGCACCCCGCGGAACTCCAGGCACGCCCCCACTCAAC